>JANMTH010000364.1:0-2921 GCA_031390305.1 Thermoflexaceae bacterium | reverse complement strand
GCCCCGCCGGCGTGAAAGAGCGAGCCGATGAAGAGGCAGACCGAGCCCGCCGGCATCACCGCTCGAATCGTTTTGGAGTAGTCGAAGCGGTCCTCGGGCACGGGAGCGTCGCGGTGGCTGTTGGGAAGGATGTGGGTCGCGCCGTTCTCCGGCGTGAAGTCGTCGATCGCCCACATCGCGTTCGCTACCACTTCCTCGTGCGGGCGGGGCAAGGGGTAGACGGAGTCGTCCGTGTGCAGGTTCTGGGCGGTTTCGCCCGGCCCGATGGAGATGGCGACGGGCTGGCTCAGTTGATAGTGGCCCAGCACACGATCGAGCGCACCGAGGATGAGGGGATGCGTGGCCGGGCCATCAAGGACACGAGTCTTGGCGAACATCGCGTACATCCGCTGCGTCTTGAAGCCCTCGAAATCGTTGCGGCCGCCCTCGGGGGTGTCGCGGAAGACCCGCTGAAGGTCGGCCTTCGTGACGGCCACTTCGGCGGGCGAGAGCAGGCCTTCGATGATCGCGTAGCCCTGCGAAGCGAGAAGCGCGCAGACGTCATCGACGGTTGCGGTTGCTGCCTGGAGATGGGACATGGCGGACCTCCCGGATGTTCTTGCCCGAATCCTAGCAGAGCGGCCGGGGGTCGTGATCGCGGTGCCCGCCTGGCGTCAGGAGCGCGGCCGCTACCGCCGGCCACGGGCGAAGTCCCAGACGCGGACCCTCGCCGGCCGGATACGGATGATTCGCCTCTCCTCGGCGTCGATGCGCTCCAGAAAGTCCGCCGGAATCGGGTCGAGATAGCGGCCGACGATCTGGCGGCGGAGCTGTCCTTCGGGGTCGTCCTCAATCGTCGCCGAGCCGCGCACTTCGACGCCCCGGTAGCCGCCGGGCGGGTCGGCATGGTCGCTGGCATCGACGAGGAGGGAGACGCGCTCGTCGGAGCGGACGTTCTTGTCCTTGCGACGGCCGGCGGGGGTGGCGACGATGAGGTCGTCTCCATCGAAGCCGTACCAGACGCAGGCGAGGCCGGGCGCGCCGGTAGCGAGCACCGTCCCCAGCACGCCAACGTGGCGCCCCGAAAGGAGTTCCAGGGCGTCGTCGTCAAACGCCAATCGTGGTACCCATATTTGCCCTCAACGATCGGCCACCGGCGGCCGGATCCGCGTCCACTATTTGACGCCCATGAACTCCAGGTGCTGCTTCATCTCGGCGGGCACTTTCGGCGCGCCGGTCTCGTAGATCCCATCGACCGGAGGGTCGATATCGAAGGCGTTGTTGAACTTGTGGTACGCCTCCCAGCTTCCGAGACCGATGGCGATCTCGACGATCTGGGGCTCCGTCCAGTGCTCTTTCATCCCGGCCATGAAAGCATCGTCGATCGTGTAGCTCCGTTCGACGAGGTAGCGCTCCGCGAAATCGAGCGCCCACTTGATCTTCTCGGGGAGGTCGGAGTTCCGGAAGTCGTGGCTTTTGGCGACCATGTCTTCGTCCATACCTTCCTGCCGCGCCGCGGCAGCTCGTGAAGGCATTCAGTAACGGCAACCGTTGATGTTCGCCGATTTGAGGCGGAGGAGGTCCTTCGTCGTCGCATCGAGGCTGCTGTACTCCCAGAGCGCGCCGTAGTGGAACTGGAAGGCCTTCCAGAGCTCGGGTTTTTGCATATAGACGCCGGCGAAGCCGGTGAGTCCGCCCACTTCCGTGATTCTTGGCATGAGTTGCCCTCCGGGAACTGGTTAGGTGGCCAAAGTATGGCGAAACGCGCCCGCAAAGGCAAAGCTGGGCGGGAGGGGGGCCCGTTGCTTAGCCCCGTGGGTCCGGTATCTCGAGTTCGCGGCAGATAGCTCGTGCAAGGATGTTCTTAAGCTCTCGGTGCCGGGGAATAGCCTGGCTACGATCGTTCGACGGGTTGCGCCAGATAGAATGCGCCCGGCCTTCCCGGTCGAGCTCACATCCGTGAGCCGTCAGGTGCCGGATCAGCGCTGACCGCTTCACCCAACGACCAACGTCATGTGGCGGGCGCCGGAGGAAGCGGCCTTCAACGCGCGTTCACGGCGGTACTCGAGCATGAGTTCGATCGCGGCCGCCAGATCGGTTAGTACATCCGCGACCGTCTCTCCCTGGCCGTTGGCGCCGGGAACCTCGGGGCAGGTGGCCCAATAGCCGCCCTCCGCGGCCGCCTCAACGATGGCGCTGAACTCATTTCGCATGGCTCCATCATATCATCGCTGCGCGTGTTCGGGGACGGAGGAGGGCGTGGACTGGCGGGCGCTCGGCGGTTCACGCCGCTCGGCGCAGACGCAGTTCCACGCCGATCTCCTCCTCGCCCTCTGGCGTGACGTTGTACATGTCGATCTCGAAGGCGGCGGCTTGGGCGCGTAGCGCGACGCGCCAGCCCCAGTCGGGGCTCCCTTCGACCGGGTAGCTGCCACGGAGGCCGACGGCGCCAGCCGCCGTGACCGCCCCGGACAGCGTCATCCAGGTGCCGGCGTTGTGCCAGGAATCGAACCAGACGGCCCTGGCCTCGTCCCCGTCGCTCGTGAGGAGGAGGAGCCCGGCCTGGGGCTCGCCTTCGTATGACCACGCGTAGCGGACCTCGAGAAACTCGTCCCGCATCGCCTTCGCGATGGTCGCGTCACACGGACCCTCGTGGCGCGGTTCGCCCGGCTCGATGACGGCTTTGTTCCCCGTCCACGCTCCAACGAGCGTTACAAAACCGCCGGGTATCGCCATCTCACTCCTCCCGCGCCGTGCCATTTGACCGCCGAGCAGGCGCACCGGCGTAGACTAGCGCAATCGCATCCCCTGGAGAGAACGATGGGCGCACTCGATGGCATGAAAGTCCTGGACCTTACCCAGTACGAGGCGGGCACCACCAGCACCCAGTACCTCGCCTGGTTCGGGGCGACCGTCTACAAGGTGGAGAAGCCCGGGCGGGG
>JANMTH010000776.1:0-6035 GCA_031390305.1 Thermoflexaceae bacterium | reverse complement strand
CGCGGTCGTCGCGCCAGCGGTCGGAGTGCTTCCGCCGTCGTCGTCATCGCCACAGCCGGCGAGGATGGCGGCGGAGCCCGCAGCGGCGATGCCGCTGCCAGCGATGAAGCGGCGGCGGCTGACGCTGCGTTCGCGCAAGCGGGTCCAGTAGTTCTCGTTGTCGCCCATTGTTCGGTTTCCCCCTCGTGAAGTGAACTCGGCCGTTGGCGGGATCTCAAATTGGACGCCCGGCCAACGTTGTCGCGCATTGTTTACTACGTTGGCTCCGATTGCAAGGATTCATCGTGGCGATTCGAGTCGGCACGCGTTGGAGCGCCCGGCGAGGCCCGAGCGTACAGAGGATCCGGGGCGTGATTTGCGAACATGCGCGGGCGGCGGACGAGCCTTAACGGACGCCGCGAAGGCGCGGGTCGAGGGTGTCGCGAAGGGAGTCGCCGAGGAGATTGAAGGCGAGAACGGCGAGGGAGAGGGCGATGCCCGGGAAGATCGGGAGCCACCAATAGGTCGCGAAGAGGCCACGGGCCTTGCCGCCGAGGTCGCCGCCCCAGGAGGGGGAGCCGGGTTCGAGGCCGAGGCCGATAACGGAGAGGCCAGCTTCGGCGAGGATGGCGGCGGGCAGGGTGGCGCTCCCGACGATGATCAGGAGCGGGGCGAGGTTGGGGAGGATGTGACGGAACATGATCCGCCACTCGTTCGCCCCGAGGACGCGGGCGGCCTCGATGTAGGGCCGCTCTTTTTCCTGGAGGACGTTGCCGCGAAGGATGCGCGTGATGATCGGGACGAGGCCGATGCTGATGGCGACGATGAGGGTCTTGACGCCGCGCTGGTCGAGTCCGGGAATATCGCCGGCGGAGGTGACGAGGACGAGCGCCCAGAGGATGGCGGGGAGGCAGATGAGGATATCCATGAGGCGGGAGATGAGCATATCGACGACGCCGCCGACGAAGCCAGCGAGGAGGGCGAGGACGGTGGCGATGAGGAGACTGACGAGGACGGCGCCGACGCCGATCTGGAGGGCGGGGCGGGCACCATAGAGGACGCGGGACCACATGTCCTGGCCATCGCGGTTGGTGCCGAACCAGTGGTCCCAGCCGGGCTTCGCGAGGATGTCTTCGCCAAAGCCGCCCGGGTCACTGGTGCGGAGCTGTGGGGCGAAGATGGCGCCGATGAGCATGAGGGCGATGACGACGAGGCCGGCGAAACCGAGCGGCTGACGGCGGATGAAGCGGCGCGTTGCCTGCCAGGTGCGGGCGGCGCGGCCGCTTTCGCGCCACTCCCAGGGCTGGTCGATCTGCTTCGCCTGCGTGGCCATGGGCCGTTCCCCTTAGTAGCGTATGCGCGGGTCTACCCACGCATACATGATGTCGGTGATGAGGGTGATGGCCAGGAACCACATGGCGAAGACGACGGCCACGGCCTGGACGATCTGGTAGTCGCGATTGTTCACGCCGGTGACGATCCAGGCGCCGAGGCCGGGGATCGTGAAGATCGATTCGATGATCACTGAGCCGCCGAGGACGACGCCGAACTGGAGGCCGATGACGGTGAGGAGGGTGAGCATGGAGTTGCGGAGGACGTGACGGCCGATGACGGCTCGTTCCCAAAGGCCCTTGGCGCGGGCTGTACGGACGTGGTCACTGCTCATCGTCTCCAACATGCTCGAACGGGTAATCCGGGCCACGTAGGCTGAGCCGCCGATGGAGAGGGTGAGCGCGGGGAGGAGGAGGATGAGGAAGTGGTTCCACGGGTCCTGGCTGAGCGAGACCCAGTCCCGGAGCGGTGTCTGCCCCCACCAGATGACGGGCATGAAGATGACGAGCGTTCCGATCCAGAAGTTCGGCACAGAGAGCCCGAGGATCGAGAAGAAGCGCAGGAAGTAGTCCAGCCAGGTCCCCGATCTGACGGCGGTAATGATGCCGATCGGGATCCCGAGGAGAAGGGTGAAGGCGATCGTCAGCAAGCCGAGCTGAAGCGTGTTGGAGAAGCGGGCGCGGAGTTCCGGGGTAACCTGGGCGCGGTTGGAGGTGGAGAGCCCGAAATCGCCCTGGACGGCGCCTTTAAGCCAGATCCAGTACTGCTCGGGCTTGGACTTGTCGAGCCCGAGTTCCTTCCGCACCTGGTCGAAGCAGGTATCGCACTGGCCGCCGGTGGCGCCGAGGCGGGCGATGGCCGCATCGCCGGGGAGAGCGCGAATGAGGGTGAAGGTGATAACCGAAACGGCGAACACGAGGACCGGGAAGAGCAAGAGCCTTCGCAGGACGTAGTTCCGCATCGGGACCTCCTTTCGTCGCGCTGGCCGGCCCGAATGTTCGGCCCGGCCAGCGTGGTGGCTATCGCGGGTGTTCGGGACTGGCTCCCTAGGCGTTGAGGTAGAGGTTCGGGACGCGGAAGAGTCCCGTCGATGGGTTGCCGAGCTGGAAGTCCTTTTCGGGGAAGTTCTTCACGCGGTCGCGATAGGCGCCGTACACCGTCGAACTCACGGGCAGCGGGAGGGAAGGAGCGAAGTTCTTCAGGAAGTAGTCCTGGATCTCTTCGAGGATGACCTTCCGCTTGACCGGGTCGAGCTCCTGCGACTGCTTGTTGAAGAGGGCGATGGCCGACTCGGCGAAGGCCTTCGTCTCGGGGATTGGCGAATCCAGGCGTTCGTTGCCGAAGATGGCGCCGTAGCCGGTGGGAACGTAGAAGGTGAGGGCGTTGTAGTCGGGAATCGTGGTGAGCGAGCCTTCGGAGGCGATGAAGATCTCCCACGGCTTCTGGCGGGCGGTGGCTACGGCGACGTAGGCGGCGAGGTCGGCCGGGGTGACGGTGACTTTCACGCCGAGGTTCGCTTCGATCTCCTTCTTGAAGAAGTCTACGGAGGTCTGCGCGGGGACGGAGAAGGTGGCGGAGACGGTGCGGATGCCCTGGGGGAAGACATCGTTGCCCTTGCCTTCGGCCCAGAGCGCCTTTGCCTTCACGGGGTCGAACTTCTGGTAGGTCTTCAGTTTGTCCTGGGAGAAGACGGAATCGAAGACGGGACCGACGGGCGAGCCGTAGATACCTTCGCCGAGGAGGACGGTGCGGATGTACTTATCGCGGTCGATCGAGAGGGAGAGCGCCTCGCGCAGCTTGGGATGGGGCGCCCACTTCTCGTTGTCCAGCATCATCTGGTAGTTGCCGGGGTTGGTCGCCTTGGCGACGACGACGCCCTTCTTGTCCTTGAACTCGGCGGCCTTCAGCTTATCGACGCCGACGAGCGTGCCGAGGAAGTCGATGTCACCGGAGAGGAAGCGGGCTTCGACAGCGGCCGGGTCAGAGATGATGACCTCTTCCCAGGAGTCGATGTAGGGGCCGTCTTCGATGAAGGGGCCGGTGGCGTTGGCGTGCTTAAAGTAGTTCGGGTTGCGCTCGTACTTGGTGCCCGTGCTATCGCGGCGGGTCATGATGTAGGGGCCGGCGCCAGCGTTCTTGACATCGGAAAGCTTGCCGCCGTTCGCCTCGGCGAGCTCCTTGGCGACGATCGCGAAGGCGCTGGAGCCGAGGGACGGTACACCCGAGGCGTATGGCTGCTTGAGCTTGATGATGACGGTCTTCTCGTCGGGCGTTTCGAAGCTGTCCATCCAGGAGAACTGGAGGGCGTTCACTTCCGAACCGAACTGCTTGAGCGTCGTCGGGAAGCGTCCGTAGCTGTAGGCAACGTCGGCGGCGGTGACACCACGTCCGTTGGCGGCTTCGGGGTTGAACTTCATGCCATCGCGGAGCGTGAAGACCATCTTCGTCGGTTCCGGCTGCTCGAACTTGGAGGCGGCATCGAGATGGAACTTGTTGGTAGAGAGCTCGTAGACGAGCAGATGGCTGTAGGCCTTGGCCGGGTGAAGCGGGTTGGTGACGGTGATCGCGGGGTCGAGCCCGGTATCGGGCGAGGCCTTGGTGTAGCGGATCGTGCCGCCCTTCTTGCCGGCGGCGGCGGTGGTGGCGCCTGCGGCGGCGGTCGTCGCGCCAGCGGCCGGCGTGCTTCCGCCGTCGTCGTCATCGCCACAGCCAGCGAGGATCGCGGCGGAACCCGCGGCGGCGATGCCTGTGCCGGCGATGAAGCGCCGACGGCTGACGCTGCGTTCGCGCAAGCGGGTCCAGTAGTTCTCGTTGTCGCCCATGATGGTTCGGTTCCCCCTCGTGAAGTGTGCTCGGCCGTTGGCGGGATGTGAAACTGGACGCCCGGCCAACGTTGTGCCGCATTGTTTACTACGATCGCGCCGATGGCAAGGATTCATCGGTGCGATTGGCCGAATGACGCCCATCGGCGTTGGGGAAGGGGGGAAGGGGGCCACGGCTACCGCTTGCTTGAGAAAGCGGGCGTTCGTTGCCGGGCGTTGCGCCCTCACCCCCGCCCCCTCTCCCAGTGCGCTGGGCGAGGGGAGAAACCAGCTCCGAAAGACGCGATCAAGTATCGCGGAGCTTTGAGAGGTAGCAGTACCGGGCACGGGTGGCCGTTCGACCTGCCGGACGCGCTATGCTCCTCACCATGGCCGGGTATTCGGGGACGCCGCTGGCGAAGAAGCTGGGAATTGCCGCCGGTGCGCGGGTGGCGCTGGTGGGCGCTCCAGCGGGGTTCGAAGACGGCATCGAGGGCCTGCCGGAAGGGGTAACGTTCGTGGGCGCGGCGGAGGGTGAGGTCGAAGTGGCGCTTTTCTTCGTGACGGAGCGGGCGGCGCTGGAATCCGGATACGGGGTGATCGCGGCCGCGCTGCGGCCGGCCGGTGGCCTCTGGATCGGCTGGCCCAAGCGGGCCTCGAAGGTGCCGACGGATATCACGGAGGATGTCGTGCGCGAGGTGATCCTTCCTTCCGGACTGGTGGATACCAAGGTCTGCGCTATCGACGCCACCTGGTCGGGGTTGCGCTTCGTGCGCAGAGTGAAGGACCGGGCAAAGTAAAGATGCGTTCGGTTCCAGGCCGGAGGCTTGCGGCGCGGGCCCGGCCCGTGTTCAATCAGCGACACTCTTCCCCATGAGGTGCCACTGTGCCCAGCCCCGAGTCCCAAAACGTTATCGCCATGCTGCGGGCGCAGCCCATCGCCGTGAGCAGCGACCCCGCCGCCATGCGTGCGAGCTTCGAGCAGATGACGGCGATCTTGCCGGTAGCGGGCGACGCGATAGTTGAAGCGACCGTTGCGAACGGTGTCCCGGCGGAGTGGGTTTCGACGCCCGGGGCGGACGCGACGCGGGCGGTGCTCTACATCCACGGCGGCGCCTGGGTGATCGGTTCGCCGACGACGCACCGGGCGCTGACGGCCGAGATCAGCCGAGCGAGCGGCTCGCGGGTGCTGGCGATCGACTATCGGCTTGCGCCGGAGCACGTGTATCCGGCGGCGCTGGATGATTGCGTGGCGGCCTACCAGTCGCTGCTCGATGGCGGGATCGCGCCGGGCCGGATTGCGATCGCGGGGGATTCCGCTGGCGGGTCGTTGACGGGGTGCACGTTGCTGGCGCTGAAGGAGCGAGGCATTGCGCTGCCGGGGTGCGCGGTGATGCTTTCGCCCTCGACGGATATGGCGATGACGGGCGCTTCGTGGCGGACGCGGACGACGATCGACCCGATGCTGGGCGGAGCGGGGACGGAGACGGCGACTGACGGCCCGATGCAGTGGTACCTGGCGGGGACGGACGCGAAAACGCCGACGGTTTCGCCGCTCTACGGGGACCTCCGCGAGCTGCCGCCCATCCTGCTGCACTGCGGCACTGAGGAGGTGCTGTTCGACGACACGTCGCGGTTCGACGCTGCGGCGCGGGCGGCGGGCGTGAAGACGACGGTGCGCTACTGGAACGGCCAGGTGCACGTTTTCCAGATGTTTGCATCGATGCTGCCGGAAGGGCGGGAGGCGATCGCGGAGATCGGGACGTTCATGCGCGCCCACACGGGCGGCGGCGGGAGCTGGGGCGTGAGCGAGGGGATCGCCCGGCTGGTGGAGCAGCTCCGGGCGCGGCCAGTGGTGGAGGGGGCGACGGTGGCCCAGCAGCGCGCCGGGTTCGAAACGATGGCGCAGCCAGCGGCGGCGGA
>JANMTH010000752.1:0-1751 GCA_031390305.1 Thermoflexaceae bacterium | reverse complement strand
GCCAGCCATGGCGAAGAGCCCCTGGCGGCCGGCCGCCGTCTCCAGAAGGCGGCCGAACAGCTGCCGGTCGCCGACGGCGTTGTCGGCCTGTTCGTGCGCTTCCTGGAGTGCCCGTGGGTAGCCGCCGGCCCGCCGGCACTGGTCGATAAGGGTGCTGTGCAGGCGCTCGACCTGGGCGGGCGAGGTAGCCCAATGGGGAAGCTCGACGCGCGCGTCGTCGGCGCCAGCGCGCAGGTAGAAGAAGCAGATCTGATGGGCAGGGCTGAAGAGCTTCTCGACGCGGGAGCCGCGTTCGCTCTGGGCGCGGAAAATAGCGGAGCGCTGGCCCTCGCCGAGAAGCCGCCGGAAGAAGAGCCCGTCGGTGGGAGGCCAGGAAAGGCCGTTATCGACGGGCTCCAGCGCCCGGAGGCTGGTGACGACATCGCCACTGCGCGAGCCCGAGATGTAGGCGCCCATGCTGACGCCATCGCCGCACAGAGCGACGAGATCGAGCGCTTCCTGGGTGCGCTGGCGAGCGTCTTCGCGGACATCGGCGCGAACCTGCCGGGAGTCGAGGTCCCACGGGAAGACGGTGCCATCGAGAAGGAGGACGACGGGCCCGTGCGCCGTTCGTTCCTGGGCGAGGATGGCGGCCGTGAACAGTTCTCGGGCGTCGCGCTGGAGGTTGACGCCCCAGTTGCCGGTGCGGTCGTCGGCGCCGCTGTCCTCACCCACGCCGCCGGGCGCATCCCGCGGTCCTACGATGGGGCGGCTTTGGAGAAGAACTTCGCCGGGGACACCGTAGGGGAAGGCGACGGCGCCGATGTTGATCACGAAGCACTGGACGGGCGCGAACCGGTCCGGCTCGATGCTGGAGCCATCGGCCGAGACAACGGTGACGGGGCCTGGCGGCGGCGCGTCGAAAAGCGCGTCCACGGGCTCCCGCATGGAGAGCGCGTAGGGCCGCGGGTCCTCGGCCATCGCCGCGCGGATGGCCGCGTCGGAGGCTTCGGCGGCGGCCGCCCAGCCAGTGAACGCTTCGCCGGCCGCCGCCAGGCCCGCTTCCATCGCGGCCAGACCATCGCGGTAGGCGGCGACGACTTCGGGGAGCTGGCTGGCGACGGCTTCCATGCGTAGCGTCATGATGGCTGCTCCGGCCCGCCCCGAAAGACCCGGACATCCCCGACGCGCCGGGTCAGGCGGAGGTTGTCGAGGTGTTCGAGGAGTGCCTGGGCGTACTTCCGGCTTGTCCCGAAGAGGTCCCGCACCTCGGCCAGGCTGATTGTGCCGCTGGCCGCCGCGTGAGCGCGGACACGGCTCACCATTTCGCGGTACACGGCGGGATCGTAGACGACGCCGAAGCCGGTGTCTTCGATGAGCCCTCGCTCCGAGAGGTAGGCGAGGAGGGCGGCATCGGGCAGGTCATCGGTCGGGGGCGCGTAGCCGCCAGCACGGACGGCGCTCAGGAAACGGTCTACCTGGGCCTGTTGGCGGTCCGTGAGCGTCACTTCGTAGCCGGGTGGCGCGAGTCCAGCGGCGCGCTCTTCAAGGCGTCCGCTGGTGGCCGCGTGAGAGACGACGGTATCGAAGAGCGGCGCCTCGACCTTCGCGGTGCTGCGGACGTGTTCGCGGGGAGCGGCCGTTCGCAACGGGTTAGCGCCGAGGAACTGGGCCGCCGATTCAGCGGCGCGGCCGGCCGCGGAATCGAGCCATGCGGCGGCGAAGAGCCGCCCCCCGACCTCGGTGGCGGCTCCGGCGGCGAGCAGCTCGGC
>JANMTH010000702.1:0-3722 GCA_031390305.1 Thermoflexaceae bacterium | reverse complement strand
CCGTGATCGGCGTTCCGTGGCAATCCGACCCCGAAACCATCACGACGTCGTTCCCCGCGAGCCGCTCGTACCGCGCGAAGATATCGGCGGGCAGATAGGCGCCAGCGGCATGCCCGACGTGGAGGAGGTAGTTCGCGTATGGCCACGCGACGCAGACAAGGATGCGTTCGGACAAGAGACACTCACGAACCTGTTGGGTGGACCAAGTCTAGCACATGGCCTTCCCGCGAGCGTTCTGCCGCGGCCACCTCAGGCCTCGTCCCAGTGGGCATAGGCCGACTCCCGCAAGACGCCGAACCGGCGCGCCGCTTCCCCGGCGGCGGCGCTCCGCCACGCCCCGGCGCGCCGCATCTCGGCCATGTAGGCCGCCCCCTCGGCCTCGCTCGCCGTCACCGTCCGCACCGGTGACCGCAAGACGACCGTGCACTCCCCCCGCGTCTCGGCGAACCGCCCGGCGAGTTCGCTCGCTTTCCCGCGGGCCGTCTCTTCGTGCAGCTTGGTCAGCTCGCGGCAGACGGCGACTTCGGGATCGTCCAGGGCCTCCGCCAGCTCTCCCAGCGTCCGCCCGAGGCGGTTTGGGCTTTCGAAGAAGACGACCACGCTCGCCCTCCGGGTCGCTTCCAGCAGCAACGTCCGGCGTTCGCCCGCCTGCTTCGGCAGAAACCCAAGAAAAAGGACGTTGCCTTCGAACCCCGCCACGGAGATGGCGGCGGCCAGCGCCGAAGGCCCCGCGACGGCGAAGACCGGGACGGCGGCCGCGTGCATCGCCTCTACCAGCCGGGCGCCGGGGTCGCTGACGGCGGGTGTCCCGGCGTCGCTGACGAGCGCGACGACGCCGCCGCGGGCGGCCTCCACCAGCTCCGTGGCGCGCGCCGCGACGTTGTGTTCGGTCAGGCTCAGCATCTTTGCCGCGCCGTGTGCGAGCTGGATCAGTTTTCGGCTGACGCGCGTATCCTCGGCGGCGACGACGGCCGCCTCGGCCAGCACCTGGAGGGCGCGGGGAGAGAGGTCGGCGAGGTTCCCGATCGGCGTCGCGACGACGTACAGGCCCGGCCGAAGCGATTGGTGGCTATCCACTGGTGCGACTGTGCATAACTATAATAGAAAGCGATAATCTGGTTGACCGGCCCGTAAGGCCGCGCCTACACTCGAATCGTAACAGGCGGCCGCTCTCTGGCCCGCATCTTACATCCCGGGATTGCGCTGAATTGAGTACTGCTGTTTCTCCTACCTCCGCCGCCTCCGACCACATGGAGCGCGGCCTCGCGCCGTTTACCTCCAGCAACCTCCCCGTACCGCAATTCAAGCAGCTCCACCGTGCCTACGGCTTCGATGAAGTCGCGATCGTCCCGGGGGAAGTGACGATTAACCCCGAACTGGTCGAACTCGGCCTCGAAATCGGCGGCCACAAGTTCGCCGTCCCGTTCCTCGCTTCGGCGATGGACGCCGTCGTCGATCCGGGCTTCGCCGTCGCCATGCATCACGCTGGCGGGCTCGGCGTCCTCAATATCGAGGGCGTCCACTGCCGCTACGACGACCCCTCCGTCATCCTCCAGGAAGTCGCTTCCGTGAACCGCGAGGAAGCGACGGCGATCCTTCAGCGCGCCTACCAGCTCCCCATTCGCGAGGACCTGATCGCGCGGCGGATCCACGAGATTAAGGCCGGCGGGGCCATCGCCGCCGTCTCCGTGACGCCCGTCATTACCAAGAAGTATGCGCGCCTCATCCAGGAGGCCGGCTGCGACATCCTCGTCGTCCAGAGTACCGTCACAACCGCCCGCCATGAGTCGACCAGCGTCGAGGGCCTCCGGTTCGACAAACTCTTTCGTGACATCCACATTCCCGTCGTTGTCGGCAACACCGTCGGCTTCGCGGCCACCCTGGAGATCATGCGAACGGGCGTCGCCGCCGTGCTCGTCGGCGTCGGGCCCGGCGCCGCCTGCACCAGCCGTGAAGTCCTCGGCATCGGCGTGCCCCAGGTCACGGCGACCATCGATTGCGCCGCCGCCCGCAACTACTACTTCGAAGAGACCGGCAACTACGTCCCGATTATCACCGACGGCGGCATTCGCACTGGCGGCGACGTCTGCAAGTGCTTCGTTTCCGGCGCCGACGCGGTAATGATGGGCTCTCCCTTCGCCGCCACCACCGAAGCGCCGGGCCGCGGCTACCACTGGGGTATGGCCACGCCCCACGCTAACCTCCCCAGGGGCACCCGCGTCCACGTCGGCGTCCACACCACCCTTCAGAAGCTGTTGTATGGCCCTACCAGCCGGACCGATGGCACGGAAAACCTCGTCGGCGCCCTCCGAACGGCCATGGGCATGTGCGGTTCCCACACCGTCCGCGAGTTCCAGGAGGCGGAGATGGTGATTGCGCCGGCCATTAAGACGGAAGGGAAGATCTACCAGTTTGCTGAGGCTCGCGGCTAGGCTTCTCGCACTCTCGGCGCTCACAACAGCGGCTCTCGTTCCGGGAGCCGCTGTTTTTTCGCGCGCCTCCGCCCAGGTCTGCCCCGGAGCGCCCACCGGCGCCGAGTTGGTGCTGCTCCTGCGCGAGTCGCCGCTGATCGTTCTGGGCACGGTGAAGGCCGTTGGTTCCGACGCCGGCGCCGACCGTGGCTGGCTCGATCTGGCGCCCGAAGCCTACCTGAAGGGGAACCCGAATAACGTTGACGTCCGTCTCATCACCTCGCTTCCCGATCCCTGCCGGTCGATGACCCTCTCCGTCGCCATCGGGGCACGCATCCTGGTGATCGCCCAACAGACGCCCGACGGCCTCGCCTGGCCGTCGTCGCGCGCCGTCTACGTTCTCGTCGATGGCCGCGCGCGCAGCCTGAACAAGGGCGACGTGTCCGATCTGCCCGAGGCTTCGCTCATCGCTCGCATACGTGCCGAGACGAACCAGTACTCGGTGCCAGCGGCGACATCGGATGAAGGCGCGGACATCGACTGGGTGAAGACGGTCCTCCCCGTTGGCGGAGCGATCGCCGGCCTGATGGTCGTGAGCCTTCTCCTGATGCGGGTCTGGCACCGCATCGACCCCAGCTGAACAGAGGGCGGCCACGGTACCGCGACAACGCGGGAGCGGTCACCGCAGGCACGTCGGCAACGGCCGGCGGCGTCCCCTCACGTCCCACCGCCCCATACCGTTGCTGTACACTCACTCATCATGGTTGCCTACCCGATATCGAAGCCACCACGCGGTCTGCTCCTCCAGAACGGCGACCACATGAATCGATTCGAGTTCCACCAGCGCTACGAAGAGTCAGAGATCGAGCGGGCCGAACTCATCGAGGGGGTGGTCTACGTGAGTTCACCATTGCGCATGCGGGAGCACGGCCGGCCCGACGGACTCATGGGGACGTGGATTGGCACATACGTCGCGCGCCACGCAGGCCTCTACTTCGCACACAACAGCACCGTCTATTTAGATAACGACAACGAGCCCCAGCCCGACATCATGCTCTGGCGTCAGTCCGGACAGGCTGTCGAGACGGCGGACGGCTACCTGAGCGGGGCGCCGGAACTTGTCGTCGAAATCTCCGCCTCCAGCGCCTCCATCGACCTCCACGAGAAGCGGAACGCCTACCGCCGCAACGGCGTCAAGGAGTACATCGTCTGGCGCGTACTCGATGGTGCGCTCGATTGGTTCGTCCTCGTCGAGGGCGCCTACGTGCCGCTGGCGCCCGGCCCTGGCGGAATCGTCGAGAGCCGCGAATT
>JANMTH010000681.1:0-1527 GCA_031390305.1 Thermoflexaceae bacterium | reverse complement strand
CAAAATCAAGCCCGCCCATCTCCGGCATATGGCCGTCCACGATGGCTACGTCAGGTTTGAGCGCCGCGATCAGCTCAAGTGCCGCAAGGCCGTTTTCGGCCTCGCCGACTTGGGGCCCGCGATGAGCTTGCGGACGTCGTTCTGATCCTTGTTACAGAACGAGCAGCGGAGGATCTCGCCGTCGCCGGCTTTTTTAACCATGGGCTGTGGGCTCCAGGCTTCGGGCTTTAGGCTCGCTCTGGAGCGTCTGGACAGGCCAGAAGCCTGACGCCTGCAGCCCAAAGCCTGTTACGCGCGCTTCCGCAGTCACGCGCGTTTCCTGATGACGTCGTCAATGATACCGTATTCCTTGCCTTGATCGGGCCCCATGATGTAGTCCCGCTCGGTGTCGTCCTGGATGCGCTTGAGCGACTGTCCGGTGTGGTGCGCCAGGATCTGGTTGAGGCGCTCGCGCGTGCGGAGCAGCTCCCGCGCATGGATGTCGATGTCGGTCGTCTGCCCGCCGAGCCCCTGCACCCACGGCTGGTGGATGAGGATGCGCGAGTTCGGCAGCGAGAACCGCTTGCCCTTGGCGCCCGCCGCCAGCAGGACCGCAGCCACCGACGCCGCCTGACCGATGCAATAGGTCTGCACGTCGGGCTTGATGAACTGCATCGTGTCGTAAATCGCCATCCCGGCCGTCACCACGCCGCCGGGGCTGTTGATGTACAGCAGGATGTCGCGATCCGGATCTTCCGCTTCCAGGAAGAGCATCTGGGCGATCACGAGGTTCGCCACATTGTCGTCGATCGGCGTCCCGACAAAGATGATGCTGTCCTTCAGCAGCCGCGAAAAAATGTCGTAAGCGCGTTCGCCGCGGTTGGTCTGCTCGACCACCATCGGGATGAGCTGCATGCGTTCGGCCATAGAAATCGAACCCCGAAGTTCGTGCGGATTTCAGTGTGCTGGGGATGTCTACGTTCGACAGGGGGAGGTCTGGGAATCGCTTGCCCCGGATTGTACCATGCCCCCCGCCGATCTCACAACGAAGTCGCCAAATGACGAAAACGGCTCCCCTAAGAGCGTTATCGGCAGCTCATCCCTGAATCTTTGTGGCTTTGGACAGCAAAAACTCGACCGTCTTCTCCCTCCGCAGCCCTGAGTAGAGGCGGGCGATGCCCCCCTCCTTCTCGAGCCGGGCCCGGACCGCGGCCGCGCTCCGGCCCGTCCGTTCGGCGTACTTCTCCATTTCGGCGTCAATTTCGGCGTCGGTCGCGGCAATGTTCTCGCGCCGGGCGACCTCGTCGAGCGCCAGCGCTCCCCGCACCGAGTCGGCTGCCGCCTCGCGCTGCTTCTCCCGGAACTCCTCCCAGTTGATGTTGACCTTCATCGGGTCAACCTGCTGGTCCATCAACCGCCGGACGAAGTCCTCGACCCGCCGATCGATCTCGCGGGTGAGCAGCACCGCCGGCACGTCGAAGGTCACGCGCGAGGCGAGTTGCTTCAGGAGCGCGCCTCGCATTTCCCCCTGGCTCTCGTGCATCGCTT
>JANMTH010000675.1:0-3119 GCA_031390305.1 Thermoflexaceae bacterium | reverse complement strand
CCAGAAGGCGCCGTTGCTGACATCCGCGCGGCCAGGGCTCGTCGGACCCCGCTCCAGGATGCGGAGGACTTCGCTCCACTGGCTGGCGAAGGTGAGCGGCGCCCCCAGGCGCCCTTCCACCTCCTCAATCGTCGTGCTGTCGAGGAAGCGCTTGCCGAAATAGTCGAGGCTAGGCCGCGGAAGGATGAAGCAATCTGGCTGGCAGCCCCGGAGAGCCGTCAGGTAGTCCTGCCCGCAGAGGAGGCCGCTGACGTTCACGCGCTCCCCGAAGACGGTGTTCGTGACCGCGACGACATCGATACGCGCTCCGGTCAGCGCCGCGAACTCGGCCGCGATCTCCGCCAGCCGTGGCGCGATCAGGGTGGCCGTCGCGATCACGAGATGCTTCGCGGGGAACGGTGTCTCACGGTTCCGGATGCGCCGCTTCGTTCGCGCCCAGTCGTCCATCATCGTCCTCACCATGCCGATGCCGTTCTCGTACTGGGGGAAGCCGTCGTAGGCCGCCCTCGCGGGCAACGCTTCGCCCGAGGCGACGTAGTACTCGTCGCTGCACTGCACGATCGTCGCCCCGTGGCTCTCGCGCGAACGCTTCTGCCACGGGCGGACCTGCTGAATGACGCCCCGCGCGTACTCCGGCGTGGGCCGGATAAGTTCGATGCCGTCGCGCGAGAGCGACCAATCCTCGAGCTTCGGGCTCGCCCCGACCGGTACGACCGAGACGGTCTGGACCGTCGGGTAGAGCGCCGTCAGGTCGCCCAGCGAACGGTCGAGGGCGGCACCGTCGTTCACGCCCGGGCAGAGGACGATCTGCGTGTGGGCGCGCAGGCCGAGCTCTCCGAGCCGCTGGAGCTGTTCGACGATGTCCGGCGCGCTCGTGTTGCCCAGCATCTTGCGCCGAAGCACGGGCTCGGTCGCGTGCACCGAGACGTTCAGGGGGCTCAGGCGCTGCTCGTCCAGGCGCGCCCAGTCGTCTTCGCTCAGGTTCGTCAGCGTGACGAAGTTGCCGTGCAAAAAGCTCAGGCGATAGTCGTCGTCCTTGATGTAGAGCGGCTTCCGCATCCCCTTCGGCAGGCCCTTCAGAAAGCAGAAAAAGCAGTTGTTGTTGCAAAGCGTAACGTCGTCCCACGTGGCCCGTTCGAATTCGAGGCCGAGGTCTTCGTCGATCGCTTTCTCGAAGATCAGGAGTTCGTCGAGGCCGTCCGCCTTGCGAAGGTGGAGTTCGACCTCCGGCTCGGACTGATAGAACTGCAGATCGACGACATCGCGGAGGACGCGGCCGCCCAGCCGTACGACGCTATCACCGGCCGCTATCCCCGCCACAGCCGCGAGCGATCCCGGCCGGACGCCGGAGATGAGGGCCGGGCCCGGCTCGCGCATCACGCTCCCACGATCTCCCGGATGCGGCGTTCCACGTCGTCGATGGAGTAGTCAGGGGTCGATGCGCCAGCCGTCAGCCCAACCCTGGCCACCCGTTCGAACCACTGCGGTTGGAGTTCGCCAGCGTCTTCAACGTGATGCGCGGGCGTGCCCTGTTCGCGGCAGACCTCCGTCAGGTGGCGGGTGTTCGCGCTCTTCTTGCCGCCTACCACGATGACGACATCGACCTGCCCGGCGAGCCGAGCGGCCGCTTCCTGCTGGCCCGTCGTCGCGTGGCAAAGCGTGTTGACTACGTGCAGTTCGAAGTTGTGGTCGCGCTGGAGGAGCATGATGTTGCCGACGAAGCGCGCGAAATCCTCGACTTTGTGGGTCGTCTGAACCATCACGCCAACCTTGTTCGGGAAGCCACCCGGGAACGAATCGATGACACCGCGGAGGGCGTCGAGGTCGGGCGACTGAACGATCGTAGCCTGGGAGACGCCCGCCCCGTCCAGCGTCCAGCCCATGATCCCTCGGACCTCCTTGTGGCCCGGGTCGCCGAAGACCATCACATGCCAGCCATCGCGCACAAACTTCTGCGCGTAGCGCTGGGCACGCGTGACGATCGGGCAGGTCGTATCCACGATTTCGAGGCCGCTGGCCTGAAGTTCGCGGATAACCCGCTCACCGACGCCGTGGGCGGTAATCGCGATCCGGCCCTCCTTCACCCGCTCGGCGGTCGCCGCGCCGATGTCGCCCTCGACGTCGTCCGGGCCGGGAATCTGGTGAACGCCGACCAATGCGAGCCCACGCACCACGTGCGGGTTGTGAACGATCTCACCGACGCTGAAGACTGGCGAATCCGGCTTCGCTTCCTGTTCCATGATCTGCACGGCACGCCGCACGCCCATACAAAAGCCCATCTCAGATGCCCGGAGAATCTCCACCATGTTTCTTGCGATGCGTCCCTTCAGTCTCAGTATAGGGGCCCACATATTGCGGCGGTAACAACGTCGCGATCGCCAGGTAGATTCGCCTGGTGAGTTCGCTCACCTGCTCCTCGCTCGGTCGGCGGACCGCTTCGAGCACGATCGGCTCGCCGATAGTGAGCGTGATCTTCGGGCGAATGAAGACGATCAGCGGATTGCGCAGGCCCTCCGTTCCGGTAATCGCGCACGGCAGGACGGTCGCGCCGGAACGGAGCGCTATCAGCGCCGTCCCCGGATGGGGCTCTCCCATGTGGCCAGTCCGGCTCCGCGTTCCTTCGGGAAACATCCCCAGGACCTCTCCCCGCTTGAGGATCCGTTCGGCGTTCAGCATGGCCGCCAGGTCGGCCTCGAAACGCCTCACCGGAAACGCTCCCCAGAGCTTCGGGATTATCCCGAAGGGCATCTTGAACAGCTCTATCTTCGCCATGTAGCGAATCCGCCGCCGTGCTATCCCCGCGCCGATGATCGGCGGGTCCGCGTTGTTCAGGTGGTTGCTCACGATCATCAGGGCGCCCGTCAGGGGAACGTTCGCCCGCCCCGAGACCCGCCAGCGCGCGACGACCCAGAGGATAGCGCGAAGAAGGTACGTCCCTCCCCAATAGGCGGCCGGCACGAACGTCGCGATCTTCAGGCGGCCGCGCATTTCACCTTCTCCAGGGCATACGCCACCACGGCTTCGAGGGTCATCTCGCTCGTATCCACGATGACCGCGTCGGCGGCGGCGCGGAGCGGGCTGGCCAGCCGGCCGCTATCGATCCGGTCCCGGCTAGCGAT
>JANMTH010000668.1:0-2112 GCA_031390305.1 Thermoflexaceae bacterium | reverse complement strand
CCGTGATGCCCGGCTCGGCGGGCGTCTCGCTCATCGCGATCGGGTTGCCAACGATGCTGATCGGCCCCCACTCGGGGTGTTCCACCCGCCGCAGGTAGCCGTTGGCGTAGGCCTGCTCGTACTCGGCCACCGCGCGGTAGTCGTTCACGGGGGCGAAGCGCTGCTTCTCGGCGCTCAACCGCGCGACCCATTCGGCCGTTGTGCGCTCGCGGAATATCGGTTCGACGATCGTGAAGAGCTCCTGAAGGTTCGCCCCCAGGCCCGTCGCCGAAGCGAACCGTGCGTCGTCCGCCAGCTCCGGGTACCCGAGGGCGCGGAAGAAGCCCGGCCGCTCGCGCTCCGTGACTCCCGCCATCACGAGGTGACCGTCCTTCGTCTCGAATACGCGATAGACCGCGTGGAGGAAGGCGTGGCCACGGTTCGCGCGTTCGCTGTTCCTGCCGCCGATCAGCGTGTAGCTGAGTTCGCTTGCCTGCTGCCAGATCTGGCCGCCGAGCAACGATCCATCGACGCGCTGGCCTTTGCCCGTCCGTTCGCGGAAGAAGAGAGCGGCGAGGATCCCCGCGACCATCGTCATCCCGCCCGCGCTATCGGCGATCACCGCCCCGACGGGTGTCGGGAACTCGCCGTCCTGCCCGGTCGTGCTGATCAGCCCGCCGACGGCCTGGCCGACGAGATCGACGCCCTTGCGGAAGCCGTCCGGCCCCAATGGGCCGAGCCCCGACCCCGTCGCGTACACGATCCTCGGGTTTATCGCCGCGCAAACGTCGTAGCTAAGCCCCAGACGCTCCATCACGCCCGGCGCGAAGCCGCTGACGAGCACGTCGGCCGTCTCCACCATCTTCAGCGCCACCTCGAGCCCCGCCGCCGTTGTCACGTCGAGCGCGAGGCTGCGCTTACCCCGGTTGCAGGCGAAGAAATAGGCGCTCCGCCGGTCCTCCCTCGAAATCGGGATCAGGCGCGAGAGGTCGCCGAAGTCCTTCCGCTCGACCTTCACGACGTCCGCGCCGAGGTCGGCCAGCATCGCCGCGCATTGCGGCCCCTGGACCACGATCGAGAAGTCCAGAACGCGGATCCCGTCGAGCGCACCTGCCATGGCCCGAACGGTATTGCGGCGGCTATGTAAGGTGCAAGGAGCGCACGAACCACAAAGGCACGAAGAGCATAAACGACCATTTCCCATGAGCGTTCGTGTTCTTCGCGTTCTTTGTGCCTTCGTGGTTACCGCTTCGTGGTTCATCATCGCGCGTTTAGCCGCGCTACCCGCTAGACTGCCGAACAAATGTACGTGATCGGGACGGCGGGCCACGTCGACCACGGAAAGAGCACCCTCGTTCGCGCGCTGACGGGCATCGACCCGGACCGCCTCCGCGAGGAGAAGGAGCGCGGCCTCACCATCGACCTCGGCTTCGCCTGGCTCACCCTCCCATCGGGCCGCGAAGTCAGCATCGTCGATGTCCCCGGGCACGAGCGCTTCATCAAGAACATGCTCGCGGGCGCCGGCGGAGTCGATCTCGCCCTCCTCGTCGTCGCCGCCGATGAAGGCCCCATGCCCCAGACTCGCGAACATCTCGCGATCCTCGACCTGCTCGACGTTCCCTCCGGCCTCGTCGTCGTCACGAAGTGCGACGCCGTCGAGGACGATTACATCGACCTCGTCGAAGCCGACATCGAGGACGTCTTGAAGGGCACACGGCTCGCCGGAGTGCCGATCGTCCGGACCTCGGCCGCGACAGGCGCTGGCCTGGACAACCTCTCCCGGGCGATCGACCGGGCACTCGAGACCACGCCCGCGAAGCGAGACCTCGGCCGGCCCCGCCTCCCGATCGACCGCGCCTTCACCATTCAGGGCTTCGGCGCCGTCGTTACGGGCACGCTTGTCGATGGCGCGCTCGAAGTTGGCCAGGAGGTCGAGATCCAGCCCGGCCGCCTCAAGGCTCGCATCCGCGGGCTCCAACGCCACAAGACGAAGGTCGGCCGTCTCGAACCGGGAACTCGCGCCGCCGTGAACCTCAGCGGCATCCACGTCGAGGATCTCGCGCGAGGGATGGTCCTCTCCCTGCCGGGTGCGCTCGTGCCCGTTCACGCGGTCGATGTCCGTCTCCGGGCCAC
>JANMTH010000647.1:0-2481 GCA_031390305.1 Thermoflexaceae bacterium | reverse complement strand
CGAACCGGGTCGGCGCGAGCTGACCCGGTCGTATTCGTGGCGCGTCAGGCGCGAAATGACCCCCGCGACTCCCTGAGCCGCGGGGGCTCGCTATTTTGGCGGTCGGCGAGCACGGCTCGCGTGAAACGGCGCTAGGTCGCTGTGCATGCTATCGTCGCATACCGCTCTCTCCGGAGGTTCAGCCCTGTCCACGGCCCTCGAACGCCTGCGCGATGTCCTCGCCGACCGCTACCGCGTCGAGCGCGAGCTGGGCCGCGGCGGGATGGCCACCGTCTACCTGGCGGAGGACCTGAAGCATCGCCGCCAGGTCGCGCTCAAGGTCATCCACCCGGAGATGGCGGCGGCCATCGGCCACGATCGGTTTCTGCGCGAGATCGAGATCGCAGCGCGGCTCAATCACCCGCACATCCTTCCCCTGCACGACTCGGGCGTCGCGGATGGCCAGCTTTACTACGTCATGCCCTTCGTCAAGGGCGAGTCACTGCGAGAGCGACTGCGCCGCGAGAAGCAACTCCCACTGGATGACGCCCTACGGATCATCCGCGAAGTGGCCGATGCGCTGGACTACGCACACAGCCAGGGCGTTGTGCACCGCGACATCAAGCCCGAGAACATTCTCATCTCCGGCGGCCATGCCGTCGTGGCTGACTTCGGGATCGCGCGGGCGATCCGGGCGGCGGGTGGCACCAAGCTGACCGAGACCGGGCTGACGCTCGGCACGCCTCTCTACATGAGTCCGGAACAGGCAATCGGGGATGGGGAGCTGGACGGGCGGAGCGACCAGTACAGCCTGGCGTGCATGCTCTACGAGATGCTGGCGGGCCAGCCGCCGTTTGCCGGCCCGACGGGCGAGAGCGTGATCCACCAGCACCTGACAGTCGAGCCGCACTCGGTGGCTGAGCTTCGACCCGCGGTGCCGGCAGGAATCGCACGGGCACTGGCACGGGCGCTCGCCAAGACGCCGGCGGACCGGTTCGGCACGCTTGCGGCGTTCGCTGAGGCGCTCGCTGACCGGGACTCGGCGGCGTTGGCGTCGGCCCCGACCGTCGCGATGGCGCCACCGGCCCGCCGGCGGTGGCGGCTCGCCCTCCTGGGCGGAGCCGTCGTGGTCGTCGTGATCGGGGCGCTGCTCGTGCTGCGCCCCGGCCGGCAAGCGCCCGCCCCTGCCAGGCCACAGCATGCGCGCAGCGAGATCGCGGTGCTGCCGTTCCAGAACCTGAGTGCCGATGGGCCGCATGCGTACTTCGCGGGCGGGCTGCATGACGAACTGCTGACCCAGCTCGCGAAGGTGGCCACACTCAAGGTGATCAGCCGGACCTCGGTGATGAGCTATCAGGGGACGCCCAAACCGCTCAGGACGATCGCGACCGAGCTGGGGGTGGGGAGCGTGGTGGAGGGCAGCGTGCAGGTGGTGGGCGGGCGGCTGCGGGTGAACGTCCAGCTGATCGATGCGGCGACCGACGAGCACCTCTGGGCGGAGCACTACGACCGCACGCTGGAGGACGCGTTCGCGATCCAGAGCGAAGTGGCGCAGCAGATCGTGGCGGCGGTGGGCGCGGCGCTGACCCGTGCCGAGCAGGGGAGGCTCGCGGCGGCGCCCACGGCGAACGCCGAGGCCTATCAGCTGTATCTACAGGGGCGCGCATACCGCACCCGGCCCGGCTATCTCCGACAGGACCAGGAATCGGCCCAGCAGCTCTACGAGCGGGCGCTGGCACTGGACCCCAACTTCGCGCTCGCGCACGCGGCACTCTCACAAGTGCATGGCCTGATGTGGTTGTTCCGGTACGATCCCTCGGCGACTCGAAAGGCGCGCCAGCACGAGGAGGCGGAGGCCGCACTCAGGCTCGCGCCCAACCTGCCGGAGGCCCACCTCGCCATGGGCCTGGCGCATTCCTGGGGCGAAGGCGACTACCGTCAGGCGTTGCAAGAGTTCACGATCGCGCTCGAGGGACTGCCCAATGATGCCGAGCTCTGGCATTGGATAGGGGGTGTCCACCGGCGGCTGGGAAACTGGGACAAGGTTTTCGCGGCGTTCGAGAAGGCCACCCAACTCGACCCGCGTGACGCGACCTTGGTCTATGGTCTTGGTGGCCATACCTATAACTTCTTGCGCCGCTACGCCGATGCGGTGCGCGCGTACGACCGGGCCCTGAGCCTCGCGCCGGACCTGCATGCCGTAGCGACTGCGAGAGGATGGACCTACTTCAGCTGGCAAGGACAGCTCGACACCCTGCGGGCGGCTCTGAACCGCCTCCCGAGGGACGCGGAGCTCGGGAGCGAAGGGAGTGTTGCCTCTCAGCGTGCCGGGCTCTTGCTTTTGGAACGGAACGCCGACGGCCTGCTACAGTTGATTCAGCGCGAGCGCGTCGACGTCTTCGAGGGGCCGGGCCTCTTCGTGCCCAATGCCCTGTACGCCGCCTGGGCCCACAAACTGCGCGGCGACCACGCGGCGGCGCGGACGGCGTTCAATGCGGCCCG
>JANMTH010000345.1:0-3210 GCA_031390305.1 Thermoflexaceae bacterium | reverse complement strand
ATGGACCGCCGACCGTAACGCGGGTGGAGGGCGATCCGGGCCCCCTCCCCGCCGCGACCGGCGGGCCGGAGGAGTGCGGCGTGGTCAGCCCTGGCCGCGATCGAGGCTGCCGGCGGCTGCGGCTGGCTTCGGCGGGAGCGGAAAGAAGGCGCTGGTCCGCCGCATATACTCGTCGTAGCCCGGCTTGCGGCGGGCCATGGAGCGTTCGAGCATGGGAACGCCGGAGACGCGAGTGAGGAGGAAGGTCATGATCAGCGGGCCGATGACAGTCCAGAGCATCTCGGGGCGGGCGGCGGCGAGGAGAAAGATCCCCCACCAAACGACGGCGTCGCCGAAGTAGTTGGGATGGCGGGTGTACCGCCAGAGGCCCCGGTCCATCACTCGTCCCTGGTTTGCGGAATCGGCCTTGAAGCGGCGAAGCTGCCAATCTCCCACGGCTTCGAAGGCGAAGCCCACCGCCCAGACAGCGATCGCGACGAAGACGATCGGTGTGAGTCCGTCCGGGCCACCCTGGACCTGGGCCATCTGGACGGGCAACGAGACACCGAACATGAGGACGCCCTGAAGCCCGAAAACGTTGACGAGGCTCCAGCGGCCGAAGTGCTCGGCGTTGTTCTTGCGCATGTAGCGGTAGCGGAAGTCTTCGCCCTTGCCCCAGTTCCGGCGAAAGAGGTGGAGCGAAAGACGGAGCCCCCAGACGGAGACGAGGACGGCGACCACCGTCTTGCGCGCCAGGTCGCCATCGCCGAGAGCGAAAGCGGTCCAGGCGACGACGACGAAGCCGAAGCCCCAGATGATATCGACGATGCTCGCGTCTTTGCGGGCGAGGCTGAGGAGCCAGGTGAGGAGCATGAGCGCCGCGATGGCGGCCAACGAACCGATCGTGACCTGGGCGATGTCGGCGGCCATACGTACCTCCTGGCGATTCCTAGCGTACAGGCGCGGGCGGGACCTCGCTGTGAGCGGCCACCCATGCGTCAACCTTCCGCCATTCGGTATTCAGCCAGGTGGCGAAGGCGGCCGGTTCACGGGGGACACTGGCCGCCGGGATTCGCCAGAAGCCGATATCGAGGCTCGCGTGAATGAGGCTGCCATTCGCGAGCGTCCGGTACTGATTCACCTTTTCGATGCCGGAATGGGCGCAGAAAACGATGTCGAGCCCGGGACAGCTCTCGACGATCGCGGCGGCGCCGCCAAGGCGCGGAGGGAGGACGGTCGTGAACGACTCGGCGTTCCGCGCGAGCTCTTCCTCGCCGCGTTCACGGAAACGGCGGATGAGGCGGTCGCGGCGGGCCGGGGAGAACAGCCCGCCTTCCGGGTAGTTCACGACGCCTTCATCCGGAGCCCGCGCCGCGGCCAGCTCGCGAACCTTCTGGATCTGGCGCTCAGAGTCGGTACCGCCGCCGCGAACGAACTCGTTGGGGAGGCGGTGGCCGACGATATCGAGGGCCGGGTCCCGGAGGAGGCTGGCGTTCAACACCCAGCGGAATCGCGCGTTGAGCGGACCGGCGACGATGACGGCGGGAATGAGGTTATCGACGACGCTGACGTGGCGGACGAAGAGAATAAACGGCCCCGGCGTCAGCGCCCCCTCGCCATCAATGCGGACATCGAGCCCGTAGATCCGGACGGCGGCAAGGTACTGGGTGCGGGTCCACCACGCCTGTAGCCCGTAGTGCCTGGCGAGCCAGGGTTCGCCGCGGCCGCGGATACGCAGCCATGTCCAGGCGCTGACAGCCACGGCGGCGACTTCGCAAAAGAGGTAGACGTGCGCGAACAAGAGCCCACGCGTGACCGCCCAACGGTTGCGGCGGACCGCGTCGCTGGCGGCGGCGATGGGAAAGAGCGCAGGCGAAAGGAGCACGAGCAAGAGCCAGCCGCCCGCGTAGAGCGGCACGGTGATCGAGCGCCGAAGCAGGCGGGAAGCGAATGAGTCTCCTTCAGGGAAAAAGCGCACGGCGCGCACAGTATGGTGGCTTGCGGGCTCATTGGTCACGCCAACCGCGCTTATTTCGCGGGGGTGAGCTCTTCGCCGTGCTTTTCGAACTGTTGATGGTAGACGGCGGCGTACTCGCCGTCGCGCGCGAGAAGCTCGGCATGGGTACCCCGCTCCACGATCACACCATGATCAAAGACGAGGATCTCATCGGCGCGCAGGACGGTCGAAAGGCGGTGGGCGATGGCGATCACGGTGCGGTTGCGGACCAGGCGGTCGATGGCTTCCTGAATGGCGCGCTCGGTGCGCGAATCGACGCTGGACGTTGCCTCGTCGAGGATCAGGATCGCCGGATCCTTGAGCAGGGCACGGGCGATCGCCATCCGCTGCTTCTCGCCGCCGGAGAGGCGGTAGCCGCGTTCGCCGACGAGCGTGTCGTAACCGTCGGGGAGGCTCTCGATGAAGTCGTGGATGTTGGCCGCCTTCGCCGCCTCCTGGACCTCGTGCTCCGCCGCCTCGGGACGGCTGAAGCGAATGTTCTCGCCGATCGAGCCGTAGAACAGGTAGGTATCCTGGCTGACCATCCCGATCGCGTGGGAGAGAGAGGCGGTGGCCAGGTCGCGGACATCGTGTCCGTCGATCGAAACACGCCCGCTGTCCGGGTCGTAGAGGCGGGATGCGAGGTAGGCCGTCGTCGTCTTACCGGCGCCGGAATGTCCGACAAGGGCCGTGAAGTGGCCCGACGGCACCGCGAAGGAGATGCCGTGGAGCACCTCCACTCCGGGATCGTAGGAGAAGCGGACGTCTTCGAAACGAACGTCGCCGCGGGGGTGTTCGAGGGCGAGGGCGGTGGGCTTCTCGGCCATCTCGTGGGGGAGGTCGATGTACTCGAAGATACGCTCGAAGAGGCCGAGCGAACTGAGAATGGCGACCTGGACGCCGAGAAGCGCCTGGACCGGCCAGAAGAGGCGCTGGATGAGCGTGCCGAAGGCGACGACCGTGCCGAGCGTCGCCTCGTCCCCGATCAGGCGGTGGCCACCATACCAGTAGACGATGACCGGCGTTATCGAACCGAAGAGATTCAGACCGACCGTGAACCATCGGCCGGTGAGCGCCCGCCGGAGGTTGAGGTCGCGGATTCGGCGGGCGATGGCGTCGAAATCGGCGGCCTGGCGTTGCTGCTGCCCGAACGACTTGGTGAGGAGCGCGCCACTCACGGAGAGCGACTCCTCCATCTGGCTGTTCAGGCTCGCGACCTCCTGCTGGATCTGGCG
>JANMTH010000629.1:0-2197 GCA_031390305.1 Thermoflexaceae bacterium | reverse complement strand
CGCCGTCGCCAGGGACGCCGTGGTCGCCGATGCGACGGCCGTCGCCGTGGCGGCGTCGTCGTCATCGCCCCCACACGCCATCGCGAAGAGCGGGAGCGCGAGCAGCGCAAGCAGCAGGATCCGCCGGTACCGAACGAGGCGCGCCATGAAGTGTTCCCTCCGTGTTATGCCGGGGCGAGCATAGCGGAAGAAGAGTTGGATATGCTAGCCGGGGCCGAACGAAGGCAGCGCACGACGGTGACCAAACGGGACGCCGTCCCCACTCCGCGGAGGCCGCCTACGCTGGTGGAGCTATCTCCCCGGGCGGCCCGGCGAGCAGCTCGGGCAGAATTTTGCTGAGCGGCGGGCGCTCCCAGAGCCAGGCCAGGCGGAACCAGAACCCAGGCACGGCCGCGCTCCGGTAGACGCCCTCGCTGTCGGCTTGGGCGCGCGCGAAGCGGCCCTCCGTGAGGACGAAGAAGTCGGCCGTCTGGTTCACGGGGTCGAGGATCCAGTACTCGCCCACGCCGCCCGTCTCGTACTCGCGGTACTTGTCCACGAAGTCGGTAGAGGCGTTGCCGGGGCTGACGATCTCGACGGCGAGGTCGGCCGGGCCTTCCAGGTAGTTTTCGTGGAGACGGTTCAGGTGTTCGTTCGCGACGAAGATCAGGTCGGGTGCACGGCCGGGGAGGCCCGGCCCCGTCTTCATCTGGAAGGGGTCGCGGTGCACTTCTCCAAGACCGCGGTCGCCGACGAATCCATCGAGGACGTGATGGAGGAAGTTGTGGGCGTTGTCGTGTGTACGTGAAATAGCCACGCCCGGTATCACCTCCCCATCGACCCACTCCGCGTGCATGCCGTCGGTGAGGCGCAGGAACTCCTCGTAAGAGACGCCTTCTCCGCCAGTGGGTTGCCCGGTGAAAGTCGCCAGCTGCGTCATGGTCAGTCCATCATATTCGATGTTCAGCCCGCCGTGGGCGCGCGGCACTATAATCGGCCCGTGCCCGAAAATGCCGACCTCG
Organism: Thermoflexaceae bacterium; assembly: GCA_031390305.1. Classification (GTDB taxonomy): domain Bacteria; phylum Chloroflexota; class Dehalococcoidia; order Tepidiformales; family Tepidiformaceae; genus JANMTH01. The sequence continues at coordinate 1,196 of JANMTH010000629.1, read as the reverse complement.
ACCTCCTCTTCCGCCCTCGCTCCGTTGCCATCGCTGGCGCATCCACCAATGTCGATAGCGCTGGCCACGACTACGTCCGGTCGCTCCAGGTCTTCGGATTCGCCGGCCCCATCTACCCGATAAACCCGAAGGCCGATGAGATTGCGGGGCTCAAGGCGTACCCGTCCGTCACCGCGATCCCCGGCGATGTCGATCTCGTCATCTCCTGTGTGCCCGCCGGCGCGGTGCTCGATCTCGTCGCCCAATGCGGCCAGAAGGGAGTGAAGTTCCTTCACCTCTTCACCGGGCGCTTCAGCGAGACCGGCGACAAGCAGGCGGCCAGCCTCGAACGGCGGATCGAAGCCGATGCCGCCGCCGCCGGAGTGCGCATCCTCGGACCGAACGGCATGGGTCTCTACCACCCGTCGGCCGGGCTCGCCTTCCGCCCCGATCTGCCAGTCGATGGTGGTGGCACGGCCTTCTTGAGCCAGAGCGGCAACAACGCCGTCGAAGTCATCATCCGCGGGCACGCCCGTGGACTCCGCTTCGGCAAGGTCGCGAACTACGGCAACGGCATGGACGTCACCCCTGGCGAGATGCTGCGTTACCTTGCCGCCGACGCCGAAACGGCCGTCATCGGCGCCTATGTCGAAGGCGTGCCCGATGGGCGCGGCTTCTTCGCGGGGCTCCGCGCCGCCGCCGCCGTGAAGCCGGTTATCGTCCACAAGGCCGGGCGGACGGCCGCCGGAGCGCGTTCCGCCGCTTCGCACACGGCCGCTCTCGCCGGTTCGGCCGAACTCTGGTCGGCGGCCCTCCATCAGGCCGGCGCGATCGAAGCGCGGAGCCAGGAGCAGCTCCTCGATGCGATCGTGGGGGCGGCGCTGATGGCCCGCCCCAAGGGACGAAACGCCGCCGTCGTAGGCGGTGGCGGCGGCCGCGGCGTCCAATCCGCCGATGCCTGCGAAGAGAACGGGCTCGTCCTCGTCCCCTTGCCACCCGGCCTTCGCGAAAAAGTCCGCGAACGGGCGCCGATGCTCGCCGACTGGATCGGCAACCCCGTCGATCAGTCGATCCTCGCCGGCAGCGGCCTCTCCTCCAACGGTCTCCTCGAACTGATGCTGGCGAGGATCGACTGATCGACGGGGTTGCCGATCCAGTCGGCGAGCATCGGCGCCCGTTCGCGGACCTTTTCGCGAAGGCCCGGTGGCAACGGGACG
>JANMTH010000338.1:0-4744 GCA_031390305.1 Thermoflexaceae bacterium | reverse complement strand
GCTTTCGTGACCAGCCCGGCCACGGCCGCGGTGGTGGGCCTGGTACTACATCGAGAAAGTCCACGGTAAGTGAGCGCGCCCTCCGGCCTGGATGGCTCCCCTCGCCCGGCGCACTGGGAGAGGGGTTGGGGGTGAGGGCCCCCGTGGCATCCGACGGAACTACGACGATCGTACGATTGATTCTCGCCCGGCGGCTGTTAGGCTGACCGTGGGCAAGACTCCCCTCGTCCCCGCCGGCGGGCTTTGTGAAATCTTCCACAGAACCTCCCGTCCCGGGCCGTATCTTGTTCGAGGCCCCACACGCTAGACGTGTGAATGGGCATGGAGATGGCAGTGGCACTGTCCGCGGCAGCGGGCCTCGTGGCTCAGACAGCCCAGACCGACATCGATCTCGACCGCTTAAAGCGGCGCGAGCCCGGCGCCTGGTCTCAGCTGTTCGAGCGCGACTACCCGATCATCTTTCGCTCCGTCCTCTCCCGCGTCGGCGAACGAGCCCTGGCCGAAGATATCGCCTCGCAGGTGTTTATCGAGGCCATCGAAGGGATCGGTCGCTACCGCGAGCGTGGCCGTCCGATAACAGCCTGGCTGCTCACCATCGCCCGGCACCGGTCGTTCGACTGGTTCCGCAAGGTGCGCCGCGAAGTTGGGACGGTCATCGAACCGACGACGGAAGGGCCGGAGGCCACCCTCACAGTGGCGTTGGATGCGCTCGTACACCTCACGGAGGACCAACGAGAAGTCATTCAACTTCGCTTTGTCGAGGGCTACCACCTCGAAGAGGTCGCTCAGCTCACGGGCAGGACGGCGGGCGCCGTCAAATCGCTTCAGCACCGGGCACTGGCCCGCCTGAAAAAGATCATCGACGATGGGACGAACGGGGAAGGGAACTGACGAGGATGTTTGGGAGAGAAGGGACTTTTGAGGCGGATCCGGCGTTGGAAGCGGGAGCGGCAGCGCTCTTCGCTCCGCTCGCCGGCCAACGCCCTTCCGAAAACGCTATGCGGGAAGGGCGCCAACGGATGTTCGCCGCCCTCGCCGCGGCAGGGCCGGCGACGGCCCGCGGTAGCCTCTTCGGCCGTGTCGCGGCCGTCTCGGCGAGCATCATCGCCCCGCTTGCGGCCGTCAGCGCCGTCGGCGCCATGATCGACAATGAGCCGATGCAGGCGCCCGTGAACGCTATTCGCAGCGTTGCCGAATTCGTCGGCGTAGGTGGCGCATCGAACGACGACGCCGCCACCGGCGGCGCCAAAGACCCCGGCCCCAGCGCCACCGCCGCTGGCGGCGATGTTCGCCAGGAAGACCGCGACGACGGCACTCCCGAGGCAAGCCCGTCGGCGACCGCCGACAATGACGGCGACAACGACGACGACGGTGACAGTTCGAATTCCGGCCCCGGCGGCTCCAGCTCCAACAGTGGCCCTGGCAGCGCGAACTCCGGCTCATCGGATGATGACGACGGCGATGGCGACTCAAACTCCGGTTCGTCTGGAGACGACTCCGGTTCCGGCTCGAACAGTGGCTCCGGCCCGAACAGCGGAAGCGGCTCGGATGGCTCTGGCTCGAACAGCGGAAGCGGTTCGGACGGCTCTGGCTCGAGCAGCGGAAGCGGCGACGACTCCTCGGACGGCTCCGGCTCCGATTCATCGGACGATGACGGAGACTCGGACAGCGACGATGATTCGGACGACCAGACAAGCGGCACCTTTGGCGGCTCGACGGCCACCGGCGCCCAGACCCCGACGTCCCTGAGGCCGTTCGGTGGCGACAGCTCCAGGGGCGGCGGAGACCGTTAGCAACCCCTCCCCTCGACGGCGCGATGCCCCAGGATGGACTTGCGCGAAACCTGAGAAGGCCGCGATCAACTCCTGGCCTTCTCGTTCGTCAGCCCGCTGCGTCGGCCACCGTGAGCGCCGGCTCGCCGCTCCCTCTCCGACCCCAGTGACCCCACGCCAGAACCCCCGCCACCACGACGGCCAGGAGCACCACTCCGAGCATCCCGAACGCCCACCGCGGGCTATGCGCGTCCGCTGCCATGCCCGTTGCGACGGCCAACGGCGCGCGCATCACGCTCGCAGCGAAGGAGTGCATCGAAAGCACCGTCGCCCGTTGCGCCGATTCCACCCGCCGGTTGATGTACCCCGAGGAGACCGGCAGCGTCAGCGCTTCGAACAGCGCGAAGATCGGGATGAACACAAAACCGCCCAGCGTTGTCACCGCCGCCGCGCCCGCATACGCGCCGACACCGATAGCGCCGCAAACGACGATCACCCGTCGCTCCCCAAGCATCCGCGCCGCCCGGTAGGCCAGCAACGACCCCGCCATCCCGCCCAGCAGCTGCGGGACCTGGAGCAGGGAAAAGACGATCCCCACCTCGACGCCGTTCGCCAGCAGGTAGGGCTGGACCAGGTACATCGCGCTGCCCATCGCGGCCATCACGCCCGCGGAAAGCAGTACCATCCAGCGAATCCCAGCGTCCCCTGTGATCGCCTTCGCCGCGATCCGCACGTTCTCCAGGACACCGGGCCTCGCCTCGTGACGGTCGTAGGTAGGTTCCACCATCGCGAAGGCCACGCAGGCCGCCAGAACCGTCGTCACCACGCCCGCCCAGATCGTCGCTTCTGTTCCCAGCCACGCCGCTACCGGACCGCCAAAGAGCGTTCCCATCGCCGCCCCCGCCCAGGCCAACGCCCCGCCCAGCCCGGCCCGCCTTTCGTACTCGGCCTCCCGGCCTAGCCCCTTCAGAGAGTCATACAGGAGCGCCATATCCGCCCCGGACATCAACGCGTGGGCGAGCGACCATGTGAGAAACGATGCCAGCAGGATGGTGAACGACGTCGTCAGCGCGAAGATCCCGATCGCCACCGCCAGCAGCAGCGCGCCCAATCCAACCGAACGCGACCGGCCCCAGCGGTCCGCCACCGCGCCGGTTGGCACTTCCAGCACGACGATGCCAATGAGGAAGCAGGCATCGGCCGCCGTCACCTCCGTCAGGCTGAAGCCCTGTTCCAACGTAAGGAACACCACCCACACGGGAATCCAGATCTGGAAGTCCCGCAGGAAGTTGAACAGGTAGTACAGCGGAACGTTCCGCGCCAGGGATGGCTGTGGGCGTGTCGTCACAAGCACACCAGCGTAGCAAGGGAAGGCTCGATCTCGGAACGGGCCGCGTACATCCCGCCACTCCCTCCGTCACGCGTCCCGCTGCTCGAACTCAGCCGCCTACGATCCGGGGGCGCCTACACGCGGTACGGATGTGGCCCAAACTCCGCCTCGTAATACGGCGTGATGTGCGTCCCCGGCCGTACGATCCGGTCCACCGCCTTCCGGTCGGCCTCCGTGATCTCGATAGCGAAGGCAGCCAGATTGTCGGTCAGCTGCTCCATCGTTCGCGGTCCAATGATCGGGCTCGTGATCCCCGGCTGTTGCATGCACCAGGCCAGCGCGAACTGCGACATCGTGCACCCTTTCTCCGCCGCGATCGGCTCCAGCGCCTCCACCGCGTCGAACACCGATTCGTTGAAGCGCCGCCGCATCACCGGGTTCTCCTGGTAGGCCGCCCAGCGTGAATCCTCCGGCATCGGCTCGCCGCGGCGGTACTTCCCCGTCAGCATCCCGCCCGCCAGCGGGCTCCACGGGATCATCCCAAACCCGTACGTCTGCGCCATCGGCACCAGCTCCCGTTCAATCCGCCGGTCCAGGATGTGGTAGGGCGGCTGTTCGCAGACGAAGCGGTTCAGCCCGTTCTCCTTCGATACCCAGAGCGACTCCACCAGCTGCCAGGCCGCGTACGTGCTCGTCCCGATGTACCGCACCTTCCCGCTCCGGACCAGGTCGTCCAGCGCTCGCAGCGTCTCGTCGATCGGGATGTGCGGGTCCGGCCGGTGGATCTGGTAGAGGTCGATGTAGTCCGTCCGCAGCCGGCGCAGGCTCGCCTCGCACTGCTCGATGATGTGCCGGCGCGAATTCCCCATGTCGTTCGGGCCATCGCCCATCTTGCCGTGGACCTTCGTCGCGAGCACGACCTCGTTCCGTTTCCCGTTCCGCTTCAGCGCCTCGCCCGTCGCCTCTTCGCTCCGCCCGGCGTTGTACACGTTCGCCGTGTCCAGAAAGTTCACGCCTCCGTCGAGCGCGCTGTCGATGATCGCGTAGGCGTCCGCCGGAGCCGTCTTGCCCCCGAACATCATCGCCCCAAGGCAGATGTTGCTGACCTTGATTCCCGTACGCCCCAGGTACCGCAGTTCGTGTGCCAAATGTTCCTCCGCAAGAGTTCAGATTTCTGAAGTCTCGACATTCCGATGTCGCCACCATACTAAGCGCCCTGCCCTCGTGATGAGCGATTCTCGTGCTACCGGCGAAGCCCGCGACACCTGATCGCGCCCTTGCCGGTCCAGGTTCTCCCCTCGCCCGGCGCACCGGAGAGTCGGAGCGGAGGCGCGCTGCTAGAACAACGTGCGCCACCTGCTCAAGCGAATACTCGTGCCACTCCAACCTGGCTTCGTGGGTCACCTTCACAGTCGCAGGCTCCCCCTCGCCCGTGACGCAGGAGTCGGGAGAGGGGGCGGGGGGGTGAGGGCTTCGTGGGCCACCTCACCCGAGTTTAGGCTGCACCGGCACTAGGAATCTCGCTTCGCCACTTCCTTCTCCAGAGCGCCCATGAACTGGCCAAGGATCGTCCCAGCGGCGGGCTGGATCACCACCGGGCCCATCGCCCCGAGGACCCCCGTTGCCTCGATTTCAACGCTGT
>JANMTH010000569.1:0-1679 GCA_031390305.1 Thermoflexaceae bacterium | reverse complement strand
AACACCTCAGGAGGGCCGCAAAATGACCGCCGTGACACAGCTTGGATACCTCGGCATCGCCGCCAAAGACGTTGACGCCTGGAAGGCGTACGCCACCACCACCCTCGGCCTGGAGACGCTGAAACCGGACCCGGACGGAGCCCTGCGCCTGCGCATGGACGCCCGGCACCACCGCTTCGCCATCCACGAATCGCCCGAGGAGACGGTGGCGTATTCGGGCTGGGAAGTGGACGGCGCGGACGCCCTCTCGGCCATGGCGGCGCGGCTCGATGGGGCCGGGGTCGCCGTCCACGAGGGGTCCCGCGAGGAGGCCGAAGCGCGGCGCGTTTCGGAGATGCTCTGGTTCGAAGATCCGGATGGCTACCGTTGCGAGCTCTACGCCGGACCGGCCGATGGCGCGGACGGGGGCGATGGCGGGTTCGTGACCGGCGAACAGGGCCTCGGCCACTTCGTCCTGATGGCCCAGAACCTGGAACGGACGATGAGCTTCTATACCGGGCTGCTGGGCATGCGCGTGAGCGACTATGTGACGACGAACGGCGGCCGGGTGAAGCTCGGCTTCCTCCACTGCAACCCACGCCACCATTCGATCGCCTTCGCCGAAGCGCCCGGCGCGCCACGCGGGATCAACCACTTTATGGTGCAGCGGCGCGACCTGAACGATGTCGGCCGGGCCTACGACGGCGTCCAGAAGGCGGGGATTCCGCTGATCACGACGCTCGGCCGCCACTCGAACGACGAGATGGTCTCGTTCTACATGCGCAACCCATCCGGCTGGGGCGTGGAGTACGGCTGGGGCGGCCGCGAGATCGACGACGCTACCTGGTGCGTCGAACACCTCGATTCGGGCAGCCTCTGGGGGCACCAGCCGGTCCGCGCGGACGCGAAGGGTGGCTGAACCGCCCCTCCCGATTACGGAGCTCCCGAGGCTCGCGGATGAGGCGGATATCGCCGCGCTCGCGGCCGTGCACCTCGACGCGATCGCCAGCGGCGCTTCGGTCAGCTTCATGGCCGATACGCCGCCCGGCGAAGTACTCGCGTTCTGGCGGGAGGCCGCCGGCTCGCGGCGCCAGGCGACCATCCTCGTCGCCCGGGACGCCGCCGGCCGCATCGTGGGGACCGTACAGCTCCAGCCGGCGTGGGCGCCGAATCAGCCGCACCGGGCCGAGGTGGCGAAGCTCCTGGTGGACTGCCAGGCCCGGCGCCGCGGCCTCGGCGAGGCCTTGATGCTCGCGATCGAGGAGCGTGCCCTGGCGATGGGCTTCACCCTCCTCACCCTCGACACCGCCAGCGGCGACGCGGATCGGCTCTACCGGCGGCTGGGGTGGGCGGAAGTGGGGCGCATCCCTGGATACGCCCTGAACCCGGATGGATCGCCCTGTGACACGATGATCTTTTACCGGCTCCTGGCGTAGGCCGCGGGGCACGATTCGCGAACGCGGCACTGAGGAATCCGAGTAGAAGCACCGATACAGCAGGGGTGAAAGCATTGGCCTCGCTGCTCGGCCTCGCCGCGCTCCTCTTCGGGGCGAGTTGCGGGCCGGCGGGCAACCAGCACAACAGCCCCCCGCGGGTGCTGCCTCCCGACCGGGCGTCGGCGAGCGCGATTCCGGTCACGCTGCAAGAGTTCGGGTTCGAGATGGACCGGGACCGGACAGCGTCCGGCCTGGTGAAGTTCA
>JANMTH010000561.1:0-9949 GCA_031390305.1 Thermoflexaceae bacterium | reverse complement strand
CGCTAGCCGCTCTTCCCCGGCACCTGCAGGTCCGCCGCCGGTGGCGCCGGGTTGACGACGCCCGCCATCAGCTGCGTCGGGACATGCATGCGCAGCTCGTCCAGCGACCACTTGCCGTGCTTGTAGATGTTCTTGAACGGCGGGTACATGTCCTGAAGGAGGCCGACGTGGCCTCCGGCCACCTGGAAGATGCGCCCGTTAATGTTCCAGGCCTCATCCAGGAGGAGGTAGACGGTCATCGGGGCGACCATCTCCGGGCCGCGCATCCCCGCCGACTCCTCGGCGGCGCGGTTCGCCGCCGTCTGGGCGGCGGGTGCGCCGGCCGCGCTGATCCCGCTTGCCGCGCGCAACTCACGGGCCGCTGGGGGCACGGTAGCGGTCAGACGTGTTGCCGCGCCGGGAGCGATGCAGTTCACTGTCACGCCATAACGCCCCAGGTCACGAGCGGCGACACGAGTAAGCCCGGCGACGCCGGCCTTGGCGGCGCCGTAGTTCGCCTGGCCCGAGTTCCCCTGGAGCCCGGACACCGAGCTGAAGTTCACGATCCGGCCGTAGCGCTGCTGGCGCATGAGGACGGCGGCGGGCTTGATCGTCGTGAAGTGCCCCTTAAGGTCAACGCGGATGACATCGTCCCACTCTTCTTCCGTCAGGTTGAAGACCATGCGGTCGCGGAGGATCGCGGCGAGGTTGATCAGCCCGTCCAGGCGGCCGTAGGCGTTCAGGGCGTCTCGGACGATGCTTTCGCCGCCCTCCATGCTGGAAACGTCGGCGAAGTTGGCAATCGCCTGGCCGCCGGCCTTCTTTATCTCGTCCACCACCTGGGCGGCCGGACCGTCGTCGGTGCCGGAACCGTCCGGGCTCACGCCGGGATCGTTGACGATGACTCGCGCGCCTTCGGATGCCGCGAGGAGCGCGCATTCGCGGCCGATGCCGCGGCCTGCACCGGTCATCGCGACGACCTTGCCTTCCAATAATCCTGCCATCTCGTGCCTCCTGAGAACGGGAAAAGAGAAGGGCACGGACAGCGGTGCGCGCGTCTACCGCGTCCGCCGCCGTCCGTGCCCCATGTGCGCCGTGCTTACTTGAAGACGACGGTGGCCGTGCCCGGCGTCGTCTTGTTGCCGTCCGCCTGTTCGGTCCAGACTTCGACTTCGACGATCTTCTGGTTGCCCTCTTCGTACTTCTTGCGGACAACGCCCTTGCAGAGGATCTCTTCGTTCGGAAGGTCCATCCCGCGGTAGCTACAGCCGTACTTCTTCAGGAAGGCGTTGTTGCCTACCCAGTCATGAACGAGCTGTCCGAGGAACGCGTTCTTGAGCGCGCCGTGGACGATGATTCCAGAAAGGCCCGTGCCCTGGGCGAAGCCGGGATCGTAGTGAATCTGGTAGAAGTCGCCAGATCCGGCCGCCCATTGCACCAGCTGCTGGGTGCTGCAGTTCTTCTTGAGGATGGGGAGGTTGTCCCCTTCCTTCACCTGGTCCCACGTGACTGCCATCGCTGTTCCTCCTTAGTAGCGGATGCCCGTGCCCGTCATGATGGCGATAACCTTGCCATCGGACACGCGCTTGTATTCGGTCTTGCTCGTGGTGATGAGCATGTCGCCGATCGAGCCCTTGCGCTCCTGGATGTCGGAGACGTAGTTCGTCGCCTCCAGGACATCGCCCGCGCAGATGTCGTCGAAGTACTCGATCTCGGTGCCGCCGTTCAAGATCCGCTTGAGCGGCCGCGAAGGCTGTGGCCCCGGGCCCGCGCCACGCCGTCCGCCGAACGTCGGATCGCTCGTGCGCGGGTCATAGACGGGCGTGCCGAGATAGCCAGGAGGGCAAGGAAGGCTTCGGTAGCCGGCGCTCTTCGCCTCCTTCTCGTCATAGTAAATCGGGTCGATGTGGCCCACGGAGCGGGCGAACATGCGGATCTGAAGCTTGTCGACTTCGTTGACCCCCGGTTCGCTACGCTTTCCGATTTCGGCCCTCATCTCCGGAGTGATGAGGGACCCTTCGTCTGCCATGCAGTTCCTCCTCCGCGTTATGCGTGCGTCGGGAAACATACCGGAATGGCGGGAGGCCGTAAACCGGCCTCGTCTTCCGGTCATCGCCGCCATATCAGGGATTTCTACGCCCCGAAGCGAGAGCGTTGGCCCCCGAATCGGGGGAACGCCAATGCAGCCGGCCATCGTCCTCGCCCTACGCTCGCAGAGAGAAACCGTGGCCGGCCAAGCATGCCGCCACAGAAACGGGTTGGCTTCGATGCGATCGACCGCGCTGGGACCAATTCTGGAGCGCTGGAATCAGCTCCCGCGAGGCCGCCAAATGGCCCTCGCCGGCATCCTTGGCGGCACGATTATCGTGCTCTACTTCATCTTTGTGGCGTCCAGTTCGCCCAACCTCGTGGTTGCCTTTAGCGGCCTTGAACCGGAGGACAGCGCGGCAATCGCCGACCAGCTCGAAAAAGACGGCGTGAAGTACGAGATCGGTGGTGGCGGCTCGTCCGTCTCCGTCCCCGCCAACAAGGTCGCCGAGACGCGGATCAAGCTCGCCCAGGCTGGCCTGCCCAAGGGCGGCACCTCCACCGGCCTTGAGATCTTCGACAAAACGAACTTCGGCGCGACGGACTTTGTCCAGCAGGTGAACTTTCGCCGTGGTCTCGAAGGCGAACTCGCCCGCTCTATCAAAACGCTCGACGGCGTCAAAGCAACCCGCGTCCACATCGTCATGCCCAAGGAGGCGCTCTTCAAGGAAGACCAGGCGACCGCCACGGCGAGCGTCCTCGTCTCCATGAAGCCCGGTTCGAGCCTCGGCAAGGACCAGGTGAACGGAATCGTGAACCTCGTCGCCAACTCCGTTGAGGGCCTCGGCAAGGGCGGCGTCACGATCGTCGATGAGACCGGCCACGTCCTCTTCGATGGCTCCGTTACGGAGTCCGGCTTCTCGCCGGGCTCCAGCTCGACACAGATGGACGTTCAGCGCCAGTACGAGCTGGCCCTCCAGCGCGACCTCGAAGGCACCCTTTCGCGCGTCGTCGGCGAAGGCCGGAGCGCCGTTACCGTTCGTGCCCTGCTCAATTTCGATGCCGTGCAGACGAGCGCCGACACCTTCGGCACCGCCGCCTCGGCCGTGCCGCGTAGCTCCACCAACCGGACCGAAACCTTCAGCGGCAACAACACAAGCGCTGGCGGCGTGCCCGGTACCGGCACGAACGGCGGCGCCGCTGGCGCCGCGGGCACGGCCGCGAACGGCGCCAGCAACTACTCCATCACCGAAACGACGACGAACAACGAGATCAACAAGACCACCACGACGACGGTCAAGGCTCCTGGCTCGATCGAAAAGCTCAGCGTCTCCGTCGTCCTCGATGAGAGCGTGACGCCCGCCCAGGAACAGAGCATCACCTCCGCCGTCGCCGCCGCCGTCGGCCTCAACCAGACGCGGGGCGACACCCTCAGCGTGACCCGCCTCCCGTTCGATGAAAGCGTGAAGGCGGACCTCATCGGCGTGGCGCCCGGGGGCATGGGCCAGTACCTCTCCTACCTCAAGCTGCTCCTTCCCCTCCTCGCCGTGGTCCTTGGCTTCGTCCTCGTCACGCTCCTCTTCAAGTCGCTCGCGAAGCGCCAGCTCGCGATGCCGCAGATGTCCCAGCAGTTCGCCCTGGCGGGCGGCGGGTCCGGGGCGATCGCTCCTCCGATGCCGCTCCCCGCCCTTGAGCGGCGTGTTGATCCGCAGGAAACGCGGATTCTTGACCTCGCCTCCTCGAATCCGCGCGCCGTCGCCGATGTCGTTCAGACCTGGATGCGGGAAGAGGAGGGCTAGCCCTTGGCGACCTCCGACCAGAAGCTCACCGGCCGGAGAAGGGCCGCCGCGCTGCTCATTACCCTGGGGAAAGAGAACTCCGCGGAAGTGCTGCGCCACATGAGCGATGAGGACATCGAGCGCCTTACCTGGGAGATCTCGGCGATGGGCGAGTTGAAGTCCGACCTCCGCCGCCAGGTGCTGGACGACTTCCAGGAGGCAGCCGTCGCCCACAACGTCATTTCGCTCGGCGGCTTCGAATACGCCGAGGAGCTCCTCCGTATGGCCCTCGGGGAAGACAAAGCGACGGAGGTTATCGACCGCCTTTCGGCCACCAGCCCGGCCGTCCCGTTCGGCTTCCTTCGCCACCTCAATGTTCAGCAGCTCGCCAACTTCCTCGTCAACGAACACCCCCAGACCGTCGCCCTCCTCCTCTCGTACCTCCAGGCCGACAAAGCCGCCCAGGTCCTTTCTACGCTCGATCCCGAAGTTGCCGCGGATGTCGCCCACCGGATCGCGACGATGGATCGCGCCCATCCCGATATCGTCGCCGAAGTGGAGTCGGTCCTTCGCCGCAAGCTCAGTTCCGTCCTCCAGCCGACTCGCGAAGCGCAGGCTGTCGGCGGGCTCGATGTCCTCGTGAACCTCCTCAAGAAGTCCAGCCGCACGACGGAGAAAGCGATCGTTGAGGCGCTAGAAGACAACGAACCGGAGCTCGCCGAGCAGGTCAAAAAGAAGATGTTCGTCTTCGAGAATATCGCGATGCTCGATGACCGCTCCATTCAGCGCATCCTCCGGGAAGTGGAGGTGAAGGACCTCGCCCTCGCCCTCAAGGCCACGCCCGAGCCCGTGAAGGAGTGCATCCTCCGGAACATCTCGACGCGTGCCTCGGCCATGCTCCGCGAGGACATGGAGTCCTCCGGGCCCGTCCGTCTCCGTCAGGTCGAGGAAGCGCAGCAGCGCGTCGTCGAGATAATCCGGCGGCTCGATGAGGCCGAAGAGATCGTGATTTCGAGAGGCGGGGATGATGAACTCGTCTCGTAAGGTCAGCGGTACCTTCCGTGCCCCCGCAGCCGTGGAAGGGGAAGGCGATGTCTTCGTCATCGGCCGCCCGTCGCGCGACGGCGGGATCGTCCCGGCGCCGATTGCCACCGCCCGCGAGATCGTCGCGGCGGCAGGGGTTGATGCGATCGCCATTCGCGCTCGTGCCGAGGCGGAAGCGGCCGCCGCCCACGCTTCCGCCGATGCTGTCCGCCGGTCCGCCTTCGACGAGGGCTTTCAGGCCGGCCACGATTCGGCGCTCGGCGAGGCCGAGGCCTACCTCGCCCAGATCCGGCAGGCCGCGAGCGAAGGCGGCGCCATCCGCGACTCCATCGCCGCCGGCCACGAAGCGCTCCTCGCCCGCGCCCTGGTTGTGGCTCTGCGCCGGATCGTTGGCGACCACTACCTCGCCGCCCCGGATTCGACGGTCGCTATCTGCCGGGAAGCGCTTCGCTCCGCCGCGGGACAGGATGTCATCGCCATTCGCGTCAATCCCGCCGTCGCGAACGCGATCCAGGCTGTTCTCGTCGATATGGCGGATTACGTCCGGCCGGATGAAGGTGTCACTATCGGTGGCTGCATCGTCGACCTCCGTTACGGCACGATCGACGCCACCATCGACGCGCGGCTCAACCTTCTCGCCGAAGCGCTCTCTCCCGACGAGCAGGTGGCGGCGTGACCGGGCTTCTCGACGCCGTAGCCAACGCGCCGCTTCTCAGGCGTACCGGCACCGTCCTCCGTGCGAACGGCGAGATGGTGACGACGGCCGGCCTGAACCTCGCCCACGATGAACTCGTCACAATCGATGGCGCGAACGGCGAGCCCCTCTCCGGCCAGTTCGCGGCCTCGATCAAGGGGGAAACCCGCGTCGCCATGCTGGACCGCGGAAACGCCGCCGTCGGTGGCCGCGCCCTGGCGACTGGCCACGGGCCGCGCACGCCTTTCGGACCGCGGCTCCTCGGGCGTGTCCTCGATGGCCTCGGGCGCCCGATCGACCGCGGCGGTCCGCTCGGGCCCATGCCCCGCGTCCCGATCAGCGCCGAACCTCCCCATCCGCTCGACCGCACGCCGATCCAGCACCCCATGCCCGTCGGCGTCCGCGCGATCGACGGCTTCCTCACCCTCGGCCGCGGTCAGCGTGTCGGCATCTTCGCCGGCTCGGGTGTCGGCAAGAGCACGCTCCTCGGCATGCTCGCGCGTGGCGCGTCCGCTGACGTCACCGTCATCGCACTGATCGGCGAACGCGGGCGCGAGGTGCGCGACTTCCTCGAACAGGACCTCGGTCTCGATGCCCTCCAGCGCTGCGTTGTCGTGGCCTCCACGGGCGACAATCCGGCGGCCATGCGCATCTGTGCGGCCAGGGCCGCTACGGCCATCGCCGAGGGTTTTCGTGGCGAGGGGCTCGACGTCCTCCTCCTCTTCGACAGCCTCACCCGAGTTGCGATGGCCCAGCGCGAAATCGGCCTGGCGGCTGGCGAACCGCCGACGACGCGCGGCTACCCTCCTTCCGTCTTCAGCATGCTTCCGCACCTCATGGAGCGGGCCGGCCCGGCGGCCCGTGGCAGCATCACGGCGATCTATACCGTCCTCGTTGATGGCGAGGACATGGACGAACCGATCGCCGATATCTCCCGCGCCACGCTCGATGGCCATATCGTCCTCAAGCGCAGCATCGCCACCGCTGGCCACTACCCGCCGATCGATGTCCTCTCGAGCGTTTCCCGGCTCATGCCACGGGTCACGTCGCCTTCGCACGCGGCCGCCGCTCGCCATCTCCGCCAGTTGATGGCCGCGCACGAAGAGGCGCGCGACCTCATCAGCATCGGCGCCTACGTCCAGGGAGCCGACCCCGTCGTCGACCGTGCCGTCGTCCTCATGCCCGCGATCAACGACTTCCTCCAGCAGCGTCCGGAGGAGGTGAGCGGCTTCGATTCGGCCGTCGAGCGGCTGTTGGCACTCGCCCCATCCACCCAGGAGGAGGAGGCCTTCGATGGCCCTGACGATCCTGCGTTTGAAGAAGCTGGTGGCCTATCGTGACCGCCTCGAACGGTTCCAGGAACGCGATTTCGCGCTTGCCGTCCAGCGCCGCTCCGGCCGCCTGGCCGCCCTCCGGGAGGTCGAGAGTGAGCGCGCTGACTACCTGGCGACGCCGCCTCCCGCCGGCTTGCTCCACCCCGAGACCCTCATGGCCAGCGGGGTCTACCGCACCGTCATCGAGCGAAGAGTCGAAGCCCAGGTCGGCGCTCTTGCGGCTTCGGACCGCGAAGTGGCGGCCGGGCGCGCGCTCCTGCTTGAAAAACGGCGCGACCGGGAAGCCGTTCAGAAGCTTCTCGAGCGTGCCGTCGCCCGCGCCCGCGAGGAACGTGAGCGCGACGAACGGGTCCGCATCGACGAGGTCGCCACGGTTCGGTGGCTCCACAACGCGACACCATCACTAGGGAGGTGAACTGTGAATATCTTCGGCGATACCACGATAGGCCTGGCTCAGGGGTGGCTTCGTGGCCTCTCCAGCCGCCAGAACGCGATCTCCGAGAACATCGCGAACATCGATACGCCGGGCTATCGGGCGAAGGAGGCTCCGTTCGAATCGGAGCTCCGCCGCGCCTTCAATCGCTCGTCTACAACCCTCGCCGCGACCGACGCGCGGCATCTCACCGCCGCCCCTTCGCGACGGGACCAGCTCGGCGTCCAGGAGGCGCAGCTCCTCACCTCTCAGCGGCTCGATGAGAACACCGTCGATATCGACCAGGAGATGGTCAAGCTCTCCGGGACACAGATGATGTACCAGGCCGCGGCCAGCGCCCTGAATACGAAGATCGCCATCCTCCGCACCGCCATCCGCGGCTAGAAAGGGGTTCGCAATGGGACTTCTTCGGGCAATCCAGGCATCAACATCGGGCCTTGCCGCCCAGCGTGTCCGGATGGACACCGTCAGCGGCAACGTGGCCAACATCGATTCCACCAGGACGGCCGATGGTACGGGCCCGTACAAGCGTCACGTCGTCCGCTTCGCGGCGGCCGGCAACAGCTTCGCCTTCTCCCCCGCCGCCGCACGCCTGAACGGCCAGCAAAAGGCTGGCGTCGTCCTCACGGAAGTGAGCGTCGACGAGACCTCGCCTACCCGCCAGCAGTTCGACCCGGCACACCCCGACGCCAACGCCGACGGCATCGTCGAGCTCCCGAATGTCGATCTGATCAGCGAAATGACGGACCTCACTTCGGCCAACCGCTCCTACCAGGCGAACGTCACGGTGATGAACGCCGTCAAGCAGATGGCCCTAAGGGCTCTCGACATCGGCAATCGGTAGTCCAACCCGCACCACGTAGTGCAAGGAGAGGCAAGAGATGGAGATCGGACGTATTGGGGGCGCGGGCGCTATCGCCCAAGCTGGAATGACCACGGGGAGCACCGCTGGCGCGGGCTTCGCCGATCTCCTGGGGAAGGCCATTGGCCAGCTCCAGTCAGTCAGCGACAACGCCAACCAGAAGGTGACCGCGATGGCAACCGGAGAGGACGTCGAACTGCACGACGTAATGATCGCGCTCGAGATGGAAAGCCTCTCCATGAACCTCGCCACGACTGTCCGGAACAAGGCAGTCGAGGCGTACCAGGAAGTGTTCCGGATGCAAATGTGATGGAAGTCAACATCGCCAACTTCACCCAGACCGTGCTTCCCATCGCGACCGGGCTCGCCCAGTTCGCGGGGAACATGCGCAACGCCCAGGGCTTCGGCTCGTTCTTCATGGCTTTCCTCGGCGAAGGCGCCGGTGCCGCCACTGGCGGGGCGGGCGCCTCCGCGGAGGCCTGCGCACCGGCCGAAGCGGAGGAATCGTCCAGCGCCAGTGGGGCCGCGCCGCCCGCTCCGGAGTCCGAACTCGACGAGAACCAGCTCCTCGCCCTCTTCGCCGCGTTTGTGGGAGGACAGGCGCCGCTCGTCACCACCGGCGTGCCTTCGAGCGCTGTGGAGGGGTTGGCCCCAACCAGCGCTGGTCCGCAATCCCCGGCCTCCGAAATCGACGCCCTGTTCGCCGGAATGTTTCCCGAGCGGCGTGGTCCTTCGGCACAGGGAGGCCTCGCCGAAGCGCTCGCCGCTATCGCGGGCGAACTCCAGGTCGAATTCGACCCCCAGGCGGCAGTTCTGCGCAGCCCCTGGCAGCGGCTGTTCGAGAAGGCCGCCGCTGGCGAACCACCACCAGCGAACCTCGACGGCATGCCTACCGAAGCCGCGCTCCGATCTTCGCGCCCAGCGGGGTTGGCGCCCCAACCGCCAGCCGCTAGCCCGGTGGCCGTGGCCCTCCAGCCACCACGAATCCCTACTGAAGCAGATGCCGTGGTCCGCAGCGCCGGGAACGGCCAAAGCACCACACCGGCAGCCCCGGTGACCGAGGCCACGGTGCTCGATCCGGCCGCCAGCACTGCGGCGGATGCCCCCGTCGCGGCGCCGGGCCAGCCCGGGCGCGCCCAGGCCGTCTTCGCCGAAGCGGCGGAAGAGGTCGCCCCTCCTCCACCCGCGGCGGCCCCTGAACTTCCGGAGGGTATCCGCCAGGTTGGCCGCGCGACGCTCGAACAGATCGCCCGCGGCGGCGGCGAAGCCCGCATCCGCTTGGACCCCGCCGAACTCGGGCAGGTCACCCTCCACGTCCGTCAGCACGGCGACCGGATCGAGCTCGACATAGTCGCCCAGCGCCCGGAAGCGGCTCAGCTCCTGAAGGACCACTCCCAGGACCTCACCACCATCTTCAGCCGCCACGGCCTGGACTTGCACGTCCAGGTCGGCCTCGGTGGCCGCCAGGGCCAACACGGCGACCCAAGGGAGCAGTTCGCCTGGCTGGCACGCGCCCGTGGCCAATCCGACACGCGCTTCGCCGAGATCCTCGGGATCGACCCTGGCGCTAACGCCGAGCGCTCCAACCGAGTCCGCGGGGCCTACAACCCCGACGGCCGCCACATGTACCGGATCTAGGAATCGCACGATGGCTCTTCAAGCTGGCAACCGCAGATTTCCAGCGCGAAGTTCTTGAGAAGCCTGGCGCCATCGGGCGTGTGAACGACCTCCATGTGGAACTGCGTGGCGTAGAATTGCCGGGCTTCATCGGCAATCGCCGCGTATGGCGCGCCTTCG
>JANMTH010000560.1:0-1630 GCA_031390305.1 Thermoflexaceae bacterium | reverse complement strand
GCCGCCGGATTCCAGCCCCGGTTCGAATTCCAGGCCCGCCTGCACGATAGCGGCCAGAAGACGTTCCTCGGGAAGACCGGGGCCCTCAACGGCGAGGACATCGTCCGGATCATCATGGAGCAGACGGCCACCGGTCGTTATATCACTACTCGCCTCTGGCGCGAGTTTGCCTACGACGACCCGGAGCCGGCCGTCATCGACCGCCTGGTGAGGACCTGGGAGAGCAGCGGCCACAACATCCGCGAGGTCGTCCGCGCCATTCTCAGCAGCGACGAGTTCTACAGCGAGCGCGCGTACCGGGCCAGGGTCCGCGGGCCGATCGAGCTCTTCGTGGGCCTTGTGCGGGCGCTGGGCATCGAGACGGACTTTCGCGGCGCCAGCGGTAGCGGGGGTCGCGGTCGCGGGGCGTACAACGCCTACGCCGGGATGGACCAGATCCTATTCGAGCCTCCGAACGTGGCGGGCTGGCCGGGCGGCGCCAGCTGGCTCTCATCGAGCACTTTCTTCGCGCGGGTGAACTTCCTCGACCAGCTGTTCTTCCAGCGGGGCCGGGCGCTGGCCCTGCCCGCCCTGAACACGGCGGCGACGGCCGAGGCGGTGGTCGATGCCGCACTCGCGCTCCTCGTCGATGGCGACATCGCGACGGGCTCGCGCGAGGCCATCACGGCCCACGCGGCCACCATCCGCGACCCCCAGGAACGGGCGGCGACCGTCGCCTACCTGGTCGCGGGCAGCCCCGAATTCCAACTGGTCTGAGGAGGCCTGAGATGCTTACGCGCAGAAACTTCGTCCGCGGCGGCGCCGCATTGGTCAGCATCGGCGCGACCTCCGGGTCGCTCCTCAAGGGCGCGCTCGCCTTTGGCGGCCAGAACCCCGCCTACGCCCTGGCGGCGGGCAGCGAGAAGATCCTGATCATGGTCCAACTCGCTGGCGGAAACGACGGGATTGCGACGGTCATCCCGATCGCGGACTCGGTCTACCGTTCCGCCCGGCCGACGCTCGCCATCCCCGACGAGAAGATCCTGCCGCTCGACGGCGGCTTCGGGCTCACGCCCGAATTGACCGGCCTGAAGGGCCTCTGGGACGCCGGCAAGCTCGCCGTCATCCGTGGCGTCGGATATCCCGACCAGAACTACAGCCACTTCAAGTCCATGGCCATCTGGGAGGCCGGCGACCCCGCGCTGAAGCTCGATAACGGCTGGTTGGGGCGCACCCTGGACGCGATGGAGTCGCAGCGGCACGACCCCTTCTTCGGCTTCAACGTCGGCAGCTCGACACCGCCGGAGCTTCGCGCGGAGAAGATCTCGATCCCATCGGTGACGAGCCCGGCCGATTACGGGATCAAGGTGAAGGGCACGAATGGCGCCGCCGGCGACCCTCGGACGGCGACGCTGATGAAGCTGTACGAGCAGTACCCTGCGAACTCGCGTTATGGCGTGCTGCTGGAGACAACGGCGGATACGGCGGTGACCAGTTCGGCGCAGCTGGCGGCGGCGGCCGGCCGCTACACGCCCGCCGTCGAATACCCCGACACGAGCTTCGGCTCGGGGCTCCAGCTGCTGGCGGAGGTGATCATCGGCGGCCTCGGGATCCGCGTCGGCCACCTCACGCTCGGCGGCTTCGACACGCA
>JANMTH010000522.1:0-1638 GCA_031390305.1 Thermoflexaceae bacterium | reverse complement strand
GCCGAGACCTACTGCGTCGCCTACCACCGGACGAAGGCCGAGGACGGGCCTCAGAAGGACTTCCTGGCGGGGGTACGCTACGTGGACCGCATCGAGCGGCGGGACGGTGGCCCCTGGCTGATCGCGAACCGCGTCGTCGTGATGGAGTGGACCCGCTGGGACCCGATCGTGGAGCAGTGGGACGCCACCGCCCACTTCACGATGGGCCGGCGCGACCACTCGGACCTCGTCTACGGCGCTGGCTAACGCGGGGGGACCCGTTCAGCCAGCGCGCGCCTTCAGGAGGCGCTTTGCGGCGAAGGTGACGTGGTCGAGCATCCCCATGAGCCCCTGTCCTTTGCCCATGGAGAGCTCCTTCCCGAAGATCTTGAAGATCACTTCGGCGTCGATGGCCGCCACCTGTTCGAGCGGCTGACCGGAGAGCGTGCGGTCCATGATCACGGCCCAGGCCTTGGCGCTCAGCCCCTGGGGGTTTTCGACCGCGAAGTAGTACTTGAGGGTGCCATCGGGATTCTCGCGCGGGAAGACGTAGGCCTGGGACTCGCAGCGCGTCACGTGGTTCGCCTCGGGGAAGGGGCGGGCGGCGACATCCTCTGGCACATCCTCGAACTCGTCGGCGAATTCGATGAGCAGCTCCATCCGCTCCGGCCGATCGACAAAGGCGAAGTCTTCGAGGAGTTCCTTCAGGGGCGCGGGAGGATCGGTCATCTACCTATCGTACCGCGAATGGCCTCGACGGCGGCAAGCGCGAGCCAGCTATACTGGGTTGATGACGACGATCACGATCGAGCTCGACGACGACGTAGCCGCGCGGCTCTCGCGCGCGGCCGAAGCAAGGGGTGTGGACGTGAGCGCCCTGTTGGCGACGGTGGCCGGGACGATTGACGCCCCGTCCGACGAGTTCGTCGCCGTGACCCGGTCGATCATCGAAGAGTATCGGCCCGTTCTCCGACGACTCGGCGAATGACGCGGTACCTCACCTCGGAGGAGATCCGCTTTCTCCACGAAGCTGTGATGAAGGATCACGGACAGTCGGCGGCGCGCCTCTCCGCCGACAAGGTCGAGTCGGCCGCACACCGTCCCCAGTCAGAGTCGTTCGGCACCGAACTCTTTCCAGCACTCTCGGAGAAAGCCGCCGTGCTGCTTCATTCCCTGGTATCCACGCACCCTTTTCTCGATGGGAACAAGCGGATAGGGCTCGCCGCGACCATCGCGTTTCTGAAGCTCAACGGCGTCCAGTCGAGCGCAGATCAGGACGCCCTCTACGACCTCGTCATCGCCGTCGCTTCGGGCGACATGCGCGAGGTGCCCGAAATCGCCGGGCGGCTGCGGGCGTTGTTCGCGCTCAGCGAGTGAAGCGGCCACCACAACCTACCCGGCCTGCCCCAGCTGCTCCCTGAGCACCGTCTCCATCTCGCCATCGAGCAACGCCTGGACGGCCAGCCGCAGGCCGGGAAAGACCCGGCTGTGGACCACGCCCCGATCGTCCGGCTCCAGCCGTAGACGCTGAATCGCCAGAAGGGCGGCCGCCTACTTCTCGATCGGCAGCCCGACGCTGTTGCCCCACTCCGTCCACGAACCGTCGTAGTTGCGTACGTTCGGATAGCCGAGGAGGTAGGTGAGCACGAACCAGGTGTG
>JANMTH010000518.1:0-2178 GCA_031390305.1 Thermoflexaceae bacterium | reverse complement strand
CCAGACATCGGGGCCAACCGCTTCGCCGAGCATGCGGAGGAGGCCGGGCAGCCCCGTGCCGACGGCCATGCCCATGTCTTCGCCCCAGGCGGTGCTGTCCTGGGCGACGAGGACGAGTTCCTTGGCGCCCGCGGCCACGAGGCGCTGTGCTTCTTTCACCATCAGCCCGGCGGGGGCGGAGCGAAGGCCACCCTTGATCCTGGGGATGACACAGAAGGTGCAGGGCGCGTCGCAACCGTCGGAGATCTTGAGGTAGGCGCTCGGGCCGGTGACCTTCGCACCCGTCTCGGGGATGTCGAACACGGCGGCGACATCGACGCTGAGAAGCTTCGCGACGTCCTGCCACTGTCCGACGCCGAAGATGTGATCGACGTTTGGGACATCGGCGCGGACCTGGTTCCCGTAGAGCTGGGTCATGCAGCCTGCGACGATGAGCGTCTGGCCCTCGCGTTTGTTGGCGGCGAGGGCGTGGACGGCCTCCATGGATTGGGCCTGGCTCTGTTCGATGAAGCCGCAGGTATTGACGATGATGGCGTCTGCATCCTGGGGCTGGAGCACGGGGATGAGTTCGCCGCCGGTGAGGAGGCGTTCGAGGTGCTCGCTATCGACGTCGTTCTTGGGGCAGCCGAGGGTGACGAGGTGGTAGGTGCGCGGAACAGCCATCAGGGGCCGTCACTGACGACGATGTTGACCGTCTGGCCTGCGAGGAGCTTGACGCCGCCGGCGGGGGCCTGGGAGATGACGCTGCCTTTGGCAACGGTCGCGTTCTGCTGCCTGGTCTCGCGGACGACAAGGCCGGCACCCTGAATAGCTGACTTCGCCTCGGCCGCTGGCTTCCCTTCGACGGCTGGCACGACACCGGCCTGGGCGCCCGCGGCGGTGCTTGTGGTGGGCGTCGCCGTGGCGCCGCCTTCGGGCGTGGGCGAGCCGGGGATGGCGTTGCCGTCGCTGCTTCCGAGATTCGAAACGAGGACGGCAAGCAGAACGACGGCGATTATCGCGGCCGCCGCGATGCCGAGGATCGCCACCGTCCTGGTCTGGTTGGCGGGGCTCGGGTTAATTCGGCGGGAGGGAGCGGGCACGCCGATATCGACGCCAATCGTTGGTTCGTGCGCTGGTGCGGTGGGCGGCGGGCCAGCGCCGCCAGGGGAACGGGCTGGCTGGCCCGGCTCTCCCGGGCGGCTGGGCCGCGGGGGCGTCCGCACGCCGATGATGGGGCCGCGATCGTCCTGCTCGTTCCGGCGCTGACGCTGGTCCCCGCGGGTGGAGCCGCGATTCCAGGTGGGCCGGGAAGCGCTCGTGCCGCTGACGGGGTTTTCCATGCTTGGGCGGCCGCGGCCGTTGGCGGCGCCGTCGTCGTCCTCGCGGGGGAACAGGTGGAGGAGTTCCCGCGGGTCTTCGCCAAGGTACTGGGAGTAGGAACGCAAGAAGCCGCGCGCATACACAGGCGCCGGTATCACCTCGAAACGCTCGGCTTCGAGGGCTTCCAGGTAGCGCCGTGAGATGCGCGTGTCTCGCTCCGCATCTTCGAGGGTAAGGCCGCGGGCCTCGCGGGCCCGGATCAGCCGTGACCCAAGTTCACCCATTGCCCACCTCAGGGTACCCAATAACGTACCACCACCGACGGCTACGAACAGGGCGTGGCGCGGCACGGAGTGGTTCGCGGCAGGGTCAGGCGCGGCGAATCCAGACGCGCCGGACGATCACGGTCTCGCTCATGGCGGCCGCATCGGCGAGCGGGTCCAGCGCCGGTGGCTCTTCGCGGCGGGTGACCGCCCCGCGGCGCGTCCGTGGGGCCGAAGCGAGGGCGGCGCGGGCCGCTTTCTGCGTGCCCTGGGCGGCCAGATAGCGGCCCGCGAGGCCGAGGCCAACCTGGAGGGCGGCGCCGACCGCGATAGCCGTCGCTACTTTGCGGACTGGCGCCGGGAGGCCTGGGCGGAGCGGCTCGAGGTCCATCGTTTTGCGTGCCGTGATCGCGGTGGTTGGCCGCACGGCGACGAGGTACATGCCGCACTGGCGGCAGTAGTTGTCGGTTGTGTCGAAGCTGGCGGTGCAATCGGGGCAGCGGGGGTCGGCCTGTTCCATTGGCCGGAGTATAGCGGGCGCGGGATTGCGGGCGGTAGCGCTGGTTAACGGCGAGGCGGAAGGCCGCGGGGGAAACGCGAAGATTCAAAGAAG
>JANMTH010000513.1:0-2136 GCA_031390305.1 Thermoflexaceae bacterium | reverse complement strand
CGGGCCGGCGAGCTGGGCGCGGGCCGTCAGCCGCTTGCCGGCATGGTCCACCTTCCCTTCGTTGAGGAGCGCCTTGAGGATCGTCAGATACTCGCGCAGGTGTTCGAGCGGCTTTTCGAAGGGGATGCCGAACATCGGTTCGATGGAGACGATGTGGCTGGGCCCGATGCCGAGCCGCAGCCGTCCGGGGGCCAGCGAATCGACCGCGACGGCGCCCTGGACCATCGCGATCGGATGGCGCGGGAAGGTGGGGATGATGCAGGTGCCGAGCTTGATCCGGTCCGTCTTCATGGCCGCGGCGGCGAAGACGGCAAGCGGGTCGGGGGCGACGCCGCCGCTCGTCAGCCAGGCGCAGTCGATGCCGGCCTGCTCGGCGGCGACGATGCCATCGACCAGGCCTTTTGCCGTGAGCGCGCCGATGTGGACGCCGATCGTCAATCCGTTCATGGGGAACCTCCGTGGTGGAGCCAAGCCTACGGAGCGTGAGCGGGAAGCGCGAGCGAAGAAGGTCCGAGTAGGGTTGTCTTTCGGCGACGGCAGGCCCCTTGCAAGGAGGCCCGCCGCCGCCAGGATGAGGCTACTCTTGGACAAGGAGGCGCTCACATGGCAGATACTCGCCCACCCCAGGTTGGCAACTACGAACTGATGACCGACTACGAATCGAACGAGATGACGGTCCGCATCTTCCGGATGGTCGCTGGCGTCGAGCGGGTCGAGCCGCACGTGCACCAGCGGTCAGCGCAGGTGTACGTGCCCCTCGTCGGCCAGGTCACTGTGGAGGTCGATGGGGTTGAGACAACCGTGAATCCGTATCACGTTCACCGTGTTGCGGCGGGCCGGGCGCACTCGGCTCGGCCGGTGACGGGGACGGTCATCGTCATGAATATCTCCGTGCCGCCGCTTGAGGCGAACGACCAGGTTCCGGTTGAGGAAGTTTCCGAGCCGGGGAGCATGTCGTTGCCGAAGGCCGGCGGAGACGTTGACGATTGAGACGAGAGACGAGAGACGAGAGACGCGGCGCGTGGCCGATGGGCTAAGACTACTGGCGGTCAGGCGATGCCGGAGGTCGCGTACCAGCGGGCGGCGGCGGACCGGTTCGGGCAGCCCGTCTTGTTGAGGATGGCGCGGACGTGCGAGGCGACGGTCGGGCGGCTAACGACGAGCGCCGCCGCGATCTGAGCGTTCGTCATGCCCTCGGCGACCAAGCGGAGGACTTCGACCTCGCGTTCGGAGAGCCGGGCCGGGTAGTTGGCGCGCTTGCCCGGGTGGCCAACGCCCGCCTTGCGGACCGCCGCGCGGTCGGCGAAGTTCGGCGCCCCGCCGGCGGCGAAGGCGGCGACAGCTCGATCGAAGTGCTCGTGTGCCCCGGCGCTATCGCCGCGGTCCTGGGCGAGAAGGCCGAGGCCCTGTTCGCAGCGGCCGACGGGGATGTGGCAGCGTTCTCGCGCCGCCCATGCGATCCCGACTTCGTACCAGTGGCGGGCTTCGCCCGGAAGACCGAGCGAGCGGGCGAGGTCGCCGCGAATCGCGTCCAGCCCCCAGCCGTGGAAGGCGCCGAGCCGGAAGGCCGGGAAGAAGACGAGCCGGTCGTAACAGAGCCGGCGAGTCGCTTCGTCCCCGAGGGCGACGAGGGTCTCGTCGGCCGATTCGATTGCGGAGAGGGAGAAGTGCGGATCCCATCCGTCGAGCAGGCGATTCGTGGCGGCCCAGTATTCGAACGCCTCGCAGGCTTCCTCGTGGCGGCCGACAGCGAGCCATAGCCGGGCGAGGTGAGCTTCGTACAGCATGGCCGTGCTCGCAAACAGACCTGAACTGCGGGCGTCGAGCACCCATGTCTGAAGGTCGTCGAAGATGGCCATGGGGTCGCCCGACGTTTCGCCGAGGACGAGCTTCAGAAAGAACGCATCCGCGGCGGCCGGAGAGCCAACGGCCGATGCATCGTTGCGGAGCAATCCGATCCGGGCGAGGGACCGGTCGCACTCCACCTGGATCCACGAAGAATGGTGTCTGGCGGCGAAGTCGCGGGCTTCCCGGAGGGCCGCCCCCGCACAATCGAACTCGCCGGCACTGAGGTATCCCAACGCGCCCATCCAGGAGTGCATAGCCGCCATCTGGTAGGTTCCGCTCCGCAGCATC
>JANMTH010000502.1:0-10532 GCA_031390305.1 Thermoflexaceae bacterium | reverse complement strand
AAAGAGTCGCGAGGATATGAAAAACGCGGAAGTTTCGTACTATTGCGGCGCTGGCAGCCCGGAAGGCAGGCCGACCACCGACCCGACCCCCATGCCGTGGCGCTCGAACCACCCCTGGTTAACCTCAAGGACGTTCTGATAAGCCAGTCCCGGGGAGAGGATCGTCAGGTCGCAGGGCACACCATCGCGAATGGCGAGGACGGTGCCATCGGCCGCCAGGTAGGCGATGGAGAGCGGGATCAACGTGTTCCTCATCCAGAAGCCGTTACTCGACGGGTTCGGGAAGAGGAAGAGCATGCCGCCGCTCTCCGGCATGCGGAGCCGGCTCATCAGGCCGATGGTGCGCTGGGCTCCCGTCGACGCGACATCGACCGCGAGCGTCTCCGTCTTTCCGTTGCCCGTGACGGTGACGGCGACGCTCGGCAATCCCGATTGGGGCGGGGGCGCCGTTTGCCCCGCCGGTTGCGGACAGGAGGCCACGGGTGTGATCGAGGGTGTCGCTGTCGGCGATGGCGGCGGTTGCGCGCTCGGGTTCCCGTCGCAGAACGAGACGGAGAGCATCGCCAGGAAAACGACGAACGCGCCCAGGAATTTCGAGACGGACGGCGGCAGGGGGAGCACGCCCTCAGCCTACCAAGGCCGCTCCACACGCGGTACGGGAGCCCTTTACCCCCGCCGCCTGGCGGCGGCCGAAGCCAGCCCGAGTGAACCGGCGGCGAAGGCGGCCATCACCAGCAAGGACCGCAACAGGTGCGTGCCGGGCAGGTCGGTCATCGTTGCGCGGATGGCGTCGGCCGCGTGGCTGGCCGGCAGAAAGTCGCCAACGTGTTGGAGGAACGCCGGGAGCTGCTCACGCGGGAAGATGACAGGCGCGAAGAACAGCACGTAGAAGATGGCGAGCTGCGTGATCGCGTTCGTGAGTTGGAAATGGGGCGAAAGCACGGCGATCAATACGCCAAGCCCGGCCAACGATAACGTCGCCAGCGGCACCGCCACCAGCACCCACGGCGAAAGTTCCAGTGCGAAGCCGTATTTCCAGGCGCCGAGTCCAACGGCGAAGACGATCGCCGGGAGCGAGAGCAGGAAGACGAAGGTCATCTGGGCGAGGAGGTACGCCTCGCGGCTGATCGGGAGCGTGAAGAGGAACTCCAGGCGGCCATCGCGCTTCGCCTCGGCGATCGATGTCGGCAGGGCCACGAGCGCCACCGTGACGATCATCTGGGTCGCCGTTCCGGTCACCAGGAAGAGGGCCGTCGTCCGGGAGATATCCGGGATCACATAGCCGAACCCGACGACGAGGCCGACCGCGAACGCGACGTTCACCATGCTGATGAACCAGATCATCGAGCGCGACATCCGGATGCTGAGAGAGAGCAGTTCGAGGTACTGGCGAAACGGGTTCATGAGGCGGCCTTCAATGGGGGTGCCGGCGTAGCGACCGCCGCCGTGTAGATGTCGTCGAGCGAAGGCGGGCCGATGCGGAAGTCCAGCACGCGGCCGCCAGTGCTCGCCTCTTCCAGCCAGGCGCTGACGGTGGTGAGGGAGGCCAGTTCGAAAAGGTAGGCGCCGGGGTTGGGTTGGTCGGGCATGAGGCAGGGGTGCGGCATGAAGCCGAATCCGGGCGTCAGTTCGAGCCGGAGCATCTCCGTTACGAGCGAACGCATCGAGGCCGGCGTCCCTTCGCGCAGGATCTGGCCACGGTCGATGATCGCGAACCGGTCGATCACCCGCTCGGCCTCCGCGAGATTGTGCGTGACCAACAGGATGGCCGCGCCATCTGCCCGAAGTTCCGCCAGAAGCCCCCAGAGGAGCTGGCGCCGGACGGGGTCGACATCGTTCGTCGGCTCATCGAGGACGAGCACTTTTTGGCCCCCGACGATCGCCGAGGCGAGCCCGCAGAGCCGTTTCACGCCACCGGACGCCGTGAAATGGGGCGTCTTTCGGAACTCTTCGAGATCGAGCCGGGCGATGACCGCTTCCGCGCGGCGCTTCGCCTCAGCCGTGGGCAGCCCGCGAAGACGTGCCATGCTGTGGATCACTTCGCCGATCCGGGCCATCTCCATATGGAACTGTCCCTGGGGCAGAAAGCCGACGTTCCGTCGCGCGAAACCCGGGTTCGCGACGACATCCACGCCGTGGACGGCGATCGCTCCGGAGGTGGGCTTGAGCAGGCCGAGCACCTGGCGCACCAGCGTAGTCTTCCCGGCGCCGTTCGGTCCGAGGAGCGCGTAGACCTCGCCCAGGGCGACCGAGAGCGAGATTCGATCGTTTGCGAGCGTGCCGCCGCGGTACCGCTTGGAGAGATCTCGGACAGTCAGTGCATTCATGACCCGTGATAGTAAAGTGAAAACTTGAGGAAATCAACTAAGAAATTCAGGAAATCTCAGCGAGATCAGACATCGCGACCATCGGCCGGGCCGAGCGCCCCCCGAACCCTCCGAGACACAAGGACGTGGAGCCAGACCTATTCGACTTCGAACAGGAACTCGACCTCGACGGGCACACCGAGCGGAAGCTCGGCCATGCCGACGGCGGCGCGGGCATGCTTCCCAGCTTCGCCAAAGACATCGATAAGCAGCTGGGAGGCGCCGTTGATGACGGCCGGCTGGCTGGTGAAGCCGGCCGCGCTGGCTACGAATCCACCGACGCGGACAGCGCGCCGCACGCGGTCCAGCGAGCCGAGTTCGGCCCTCACGATGGCGAGCGCCTGGAGGGCACACTGACGGGCCAGCGGCGCGGCCTCTTCCACCGTGACTTCGGCGCCGCACTTGCCGCGGGCCATGGGCTGGCCATCGCGCAGAGGAATCTGGCCGGAGATGAAGAGCAGGTTCCCGCTGCGGACGGCGGGCGAGTAGAGTCCAGCCGGCGCCGGCGGCGGCGGCAGTTCGATCCCCAGTTCGGCCAGTCGTGTTTCGGCGGTCATAGTGTCTCCTCCTGGGCGCCGAGGATCCGGGCGACGACGCCGTCGACCTCCTCGGCGCTGTAGCACTCGATCGTGATGCGCGCGCCTCGCTTCTGCGGCACGACGGTGACGCGCGTGCCAAGCGCACGGCGGAGCTGCAGCTCGATGTCGGCGAGGACGGCGTCACGCCGGGCGGCCGGCCGCGGCGGCGTTCCCTGCCCGCCAGCGTTCGCCTCCTCCGCCGCCACCCGGCGGACAACGGCCTCTGTCTCGCGCACGCTCAGCCCCCGGCGGACGACGTCCCGCCAGGCGTCCTGCCGCGCGCGCCCTTCCGGGATGCCGAGGAGGGCGCGCGCATGGCCCTCGCTGATCTCCCCGGCCACCAGGCTTCGCCGGATCTCCGGCTCGAGCGCGAGCAGCCGGAGGGCGTTGGCGACGGCCGCCCGGCTCTTTCCCACGCGCCGCGCGGCGTCTTCCTGGGTCAGCCCGTATTCGGCGGTCAGCCGCCGGTAGGCCATCGCCTCTTCGATCGGGTTCAGGTCGGCCCGCTGGATGTTCTCAATCAGCGCGAGTTCGAGCAGCTCCCGCGGCGCCGCTTCGCGGAAGACGACGGGGACGGCTTCGAGGCCGGCGAGGCGGGCCGCCTGGAGCCGCCGTTCACCGGCGATGAGGTGGAAGCTGCCATCTCCCTGGCGGCTCACGATCAACGGCTGGATGATCCCGTGCTCACGGATCGAGTCCGCCAGCTCCCGCAACTTCTCCGGCTCGAAGTTGGTCCGCGGCTGCTCCGGGTTGGGGGCGATGAGGTCGATATCGATGAGGTCGGGGCCGGACCTGTGGGGGGCGGCCGAGGCTGGCGCTTCTCCCGCCGAGGGAGACGGCGGATTCCCGCCAAAGAGCGCTTCGAGACCGCGGCCAAGCCCGCGCCGGGGTTGCGTCATCATCTCTCCCTCCTTCGCCTTTAGTATCTTCGATTAGGCCGGAATGCTGACACGCGCCAGCAGCTCGACCGCGAGTGCATCGTACGCTTCGGCGCCGCGCCCACCCGGTTCGTAGCGAAAGATCGATTGTCCGTGGCTGGGCGCCTCACTCAGCCGCACCGCCCGCGGGATCACCGTCGCCATCACCGTCTCCGGAAAGTGCCGCCGGACTTCGTCCGCGACCTGTTGGGCGAGCCGGGTGCGGCCATCGAACATCGTCAGCACGACGCCGAGGATGGAGAGCCCCGGATTGAGGTTGCGACGCACCAGTTCGAGCGTCTCGGTCAGCCGGCTGAGCCCTTCCAGCGCCATGTATTCGCACTGAACAGGGATGACCACGCTATCCGCCGCCGTCAGCGCGTTAATCGTGAGCAGGCCGAGGGAAGGCGGGCAATCGATGAAGATCCAGTCGAAGCGGCCCCGGAGCGGCTCCAGGGCGTTTGCCAGCCGCCGCTCGCGCGCCATCATCGGCACGAGCTCCACCTCAGCGCCCGCCAGCGCCGTGCTGGCGGGCATGACGCTGACGCCCTCCGGGGAGAGGACGATGCCGTCTGGCGCTGTTATGTCGCCCAATAGCAGCCCGTAAACACCTTCCTGGCCCCGCGGATCGACGCCGAGCGCGCTGGTAGCGTTCGCCTGGGGGTCGAGATCGACGAGGAGGACGCGTTGGTCCCGGCGGGCGAGGCCGGCGGCCAGGTTCACGGCCGTCGTCGTCTTCCCGACGCCCCCCTTCTGGTTCACGAAGACGACGATTCGCGTCAGCATCAGGCTACCACCATCCCGAGGCGCGCTTCGATCGCCGCCCGGGCGGGTACGGCGAGCGGTCCGCCTTCCGTCTCTACGGCGAGAGCGCCGGTGGCCGTGGCGAAGGCGCACGCCCCCTCCATGCTCCCCGATTCGGCGTAGCGGATGAGGAAGGCGGTCGCAAAGCAGTCTCCGGCGCCCGTAGGGTCGGCCTGGTGGGCGGGAAAGGCCGCGATCGGCCACACGGCCCCGTCCTCGAAGCGGCTCGCGCCAGCGCTCCCGGCCGTCACGAAGCAGGTAGCGCCGCGGGCAGCCACGCTCTTCGCCAGCGCCGCCGGTTCAGCCGTGTCTTCGATGCTGAAGAAGACGAACATCCCTCGCTCAATGAACCGTTCGACCTCCCGCCAGGGCTCGGGGCGAGGGCGAACCAGTCCGTCGGGCCGGGTCTCCCGCAGGAGCCCCTGAAGGGCGAGACCGCGGACACGCGCCGCCGCGGCCGGAAAGGCCTCGAGTTCGTGGAACGCCGGGGCGGCGATGATGACATCGGCCTCGGGCACGCCGGTAAGCAGCGAAGCGGGCAATGCCTCGCCAGCCCAGGCGAGACGCTGTGTCCGCGCGCCCTCGGCGTCGTAGCTGTTGGCATAGCGGGTGACGGTGGCAACGGCCACGGAGCGCACGTCGAGACCCGCCAGGGCCTTGCGGTCGTACCCTGCCGAGAGCGCGGTCACGAGCGTGACCGCGGCGCCGAGATTCAGGGCGAGCCGCGCCGAGTAGAGCGACGGGCCGCCCGGGAGCCAGCGCCCGCCCGGCGCCAGGTCCTCGGCCACATTGCCAACAACAACGACGCGCGTAGCGGTCTCCTTCGCGGCGTTACCGCCTGCTGCTGATGACGACCTTCCGATTGTCGCCCTCGCCCACGCTATTCGTCTCCAACTCGGGGTCTTCGGCGAGGGTCATGTGGATGAGGCGGCGTTCCGACGCCGTCATCGGTTCCAGCGTAATCGGCGAACCGGTCTGGCGGACACGGTCGGCCATCCGGGTGGCCATCGCCACAACCTGCTCTTCGCGGCGGTGGCGGTAGTGCTCCACATCGATGGAGACGCCGCCCCGGCCGGGGAACCGGCGGGTGACGATGAGGTTCACGAGGTACTGGAACGACGTCAGCGTGTCGCCCCGGCGCCCAATGAGGAGGCCCAGGTTCTCGCCGCCGATATCGATGACGGCGCGAACGGCGCCCTTGCCATCGCCGTTCGTCAGGGGCTCACGGATCGTGATATCGGAGTTGATGTCGAGCAGGCGGAGGATGTCGTCCACCACGTGGGCGGCGAAATCGACCTCTTCCGCGTTAATGTCGGCTTCGATGTTGCGCTCTTCTTCGCGGGGACGGCGGTCACCACGGTCACCACGGTCACCACGGTCGCCTCGATCACCGCGGTCCCTCCCTTCGGCGCGATCCTGGCCTTCGGCCCTGGGAGGGCGTTGGCCGCGGGGAGCGCGGGCCGCCGGAGCGGTTTCAGGGGCGGGCGCGGCGTCGTCTTCGCCGTACGCCCGCGGCTTCAGGAAGTCGCTATCGGTGAGCTTCGGCACGGCGACATCGAAGCCCGTCCGAGTCTGGCGCCCGCTATCGGGACGGCCGCGCCCGCCGGCCGGGCCACTTCGCTGGCGCTGGCCGCCCCCGCGGGCATCGCCCGGCCCGTCGGCGCGGTTGCCGTCGTTCCGATTGCTATCGCCGCGGCCGCGTTGCCCACCGCTTCCCCGCTGTGGCTGGGAGCCGCGCGGAGCGCGCGTCTCCGGAGCCTCGGCGGCGTTGCCGGTGGGCGCTCCCGCGATTCGCTCCACGCGAACCTGGGCCTCGCGGGCGCCCCGCCCGAAGAGCCCACCCTTTCGCCCTTCATCCAGCACGACGAATTCTACCTGGTCCCGGCTTGCGCCGAGCTGTGCGAGCGCCCGGTTAAGGGCGTCTTCGACGGTTTTGCCGCTTGCTTCGGCCGATTCCATTTGCAGTCCTCAATTCACGAGCAGGTTCGACACTTGCCTTTGCCGGGGGACCCTTGCGATCGTCCGGGGGTAGAGGCCGGACAGGGGTCTTAAACAAAGGCGGGAGTTCATACCATGGCGTCTTCAATCCGTAGACAGCCACGTTGAACAGGATCCCGACGACGGAGTTGACCACCCAGTACAGCGCCACCCCAGAGGGGAAGTTGAGCGAGATGAAGACGAACATGGCCGGCATGAGGTAGGCCATCATCTTTTGCTGCGCGCGTGCCCGCTCATCGGTGGAGGTTACGGGGGTCGACTTCGTCTGAAGGAACGATGTGAGCCCAACGAGCACGATGAGGGGCACGTTGGGGTGGCGAAGGTCGATCCCGAAGAAGTGTTCCCTGATCGGGATGGCGTGCTGGATGTAATTCCAGGGGTAGAGGTGGCCGGCCAGCCGTTCCAGCGCTTCCGGCGATTCCGGCAGCGTGAATTGGATGGCGTAGAACAGGGCGAGCAGGATCGGGATCTGGAGCAGCATCGGCCCGATGCAACCGAGCGGGTTTACACCCGATTCCCGGTAGGCCTTCATGATCTCTTCCGGGCGGCGCTTCGGGTCGCTGTACTTCTTGTTGATCTCGGCGACCCGCGGCTGAATCGTTTGCATCGCCCGCGTTTGGTGAAGCTGGCGGATGGTCAGCGGCCAGGTAAACAGGCGGATGATGATCGTGAACGCGATGATCGACAGTCCGAAGCTCCCGAACAGGACGTTGTTCAGGAGCACGAGGAAGTTCACCATCGGGTTCAAGAGAATCAGCGTGAACACTTCGGAGATGAAGCTCACGGCTTCTCCCCCGCTACAACCAGCTCAGTCACCTGGTACTTCGTTGGGTCGGCCAGATACAGCCTCCCCCGCGTCGTGGCGATCAACGCCAGGCCATCGCGGAGCACGATACCAGCACGCACCGTTCCCGCTCCATCGATTGGCACGACATTTCCCCGCCGTGCGCCATCAGCCACACCGATAAAGTGGACCTCGGGTTTGCGCGTCGCGACCACGAGGACATCGCCGGCGAGCACGGGAGCCGCTTTCACCTTGTTCAGCGCGTCGTACGTCCAGAGGGGTGTCTCAGGAGTAGTTATGTCGAGCGCGTAGACCTTCCCCGAGAAGTCGCCGAAGTAGGCGATGCCATCTCGAAACGCCGGCGAGGTCCAAACCCAGTCGTCGGCCTTCAGGCCCTTGCCAACCGGTTCGCCGGTTGCCGTATCTACGATGTAGACGTGCTTGTCGAGGCTCGGAACGAAGAGGTGGCCAGCATCCAGAATCGCAAGGTCGCCAATCGCGCCTTCGACCTTGAACGGCTTCGCCCAGAGGGTTGAGCGATCACTCAGCTTGAGAGCGTGGACTTCGCCGCCCATCGTCGCCACGTAGAGGATCTTGTCCCCCGCCTGCCCCTCCGCGACGACCGGCGGAGCCCAGATGCCGTCGTCGAAGAGGAGGCCGTCGCTCGGCCAGCCGCGGTACGTGCTGCCGTCTTTCTTGTTGACGGCGTAAAGCCGCCGGTCGGTGGTGCCGAACACGAGCGCATCGCCAGCGACGACGGGCCCCGAGACGATCCCGCCCGCGATCCCGGCCTGGGTCGACCAGACGATGTCGCCGGTCTTCGCGTTGACGGCGTAGAGACGCTCGTCCCACGACCCGAAGTAGAGCGTGTCAGCTTCGATGGCCACGTCGTACACGGCTTTGAACTTGATCTCTTTCTGGCCTTGCTTGTTCTTGTCGGGGAACGACCAGGCGCGGGAGGCGGTTCCGTCCGGGGCGAGGGTCGCCCCTACGACTCGATCTTTGTCGGGAAAGTAGTAGATAGCAGAGGAATCGACGGCGGGACTGGCCCATCCTTCCGGATTCTTGTCGCCCCCGCAAGCGGCGGAAAGGAGCGCAAGAGCGGAGAGGAGGAGCCCCGCGCCAGCAAGGCGGGGCAGGTTCACGCGCTCAATCCTATCAGGGCCCCGCGAAAGGGCTAGTGGAATTCTAGACGACACCGTTATGTCGTGTTGAAGTTGGTCCTGGAGCTGTTTCACGAGGAACCCGACGGTGAAACAGTGTCCGCAGCCTCGAACGCCAGCCCGTAGCGGAGGCACATCTCAGCGAAGCGCCCGGCGGCGTAGGCGTCGAGCTCGGCGAGCCGGGAGGCCACGAGCGGTCCGACCACGTCGCGCAGGGCCGGCCCTCTCGCCATCCACTGGTAGTACGACCGCCCGCCGTGCTCGTAGGGCCCGTAGAGGCGGGAACCGGGGACGTGAGCTTCCAGCCAGCGGAAGAGCCGTTCGTGGCGAGTGTGCATTCGCACCGTGACCTGGGGTTGGCGGCCGTCCCCACCGAAGTGCCCTTCACCGATCAGGATGCCCAGGAGAACGCCCTGCTCGAAGGCGGAGAGTGTTTGCTCCTCGGTCATACGGCGATCATAGCAGATGCTGTTTCACCGTCATGTTTCCCGTGAAACTCGCTCGGGAACCGGGTCGTAACCCTGTCCGCCCCACGGGTTGCACCGCATCAGCCGCCGCAACCCCATCCACATCCCCCGGAACGCCCCGTACCGCTCCACGGCCTGGTATGCGTACCGTGAACAGCTCGGCTCGTATCGGCATCCGCCCGGCAGCGCCGGCGAAATGAAGCGCTGATAGCCCCGGATTACCTTGAGGACGGCCCACTTCATGTCTGCCGCTCCCCTTCCAGGACGCCCGCTCGCGTGAGCTGCTTCCCCAACGCCGCCGCCAGCGTAGCGAACGACGCCTCCACGGAGCGCCCCCGCGCCGTTATCACGATGTCGTACGCCCCGGCACGCCCGGGGAGGGCCGTCCGCACCGCTTCCCGCAGCCTGCGCCGGATTCCGTTGCGAACGACGGCCCTCTTCGAGAGCCCTTTGCCCACGGCGAAGCCCCAGCGCCCATGCCCCAACGTGTTCGGCGCCACGCGGAGCACGAAAAAGGGGCCGGTAGTCACGGCCCCTTCGCGATATACGCGGTCGAACTCTTCACCCTTGCGGAGACGCCGCGTGCGCTCCACGGCGCCTACACCTGGGTCAGCCGCTTACGGCCCTGGAGCCGCCGAGCCTTCAGCACCAGCCGTCCGGCCCTGCTGGACATCCGCTGGCGAAACCCATGAACTCGTGCTCGATGCTTCCGATGTGGCTGATACGTGCGCTTGGTGGACATGAAAACCTTCTCTGTCGGTGGGCGTGAACCGATACCGTAGCACGGACAGGCGATTCGGTCACCCCGGCCGTCGCACTCAGCGAACTTCCGCGTAGGCCATGAGGTAGTGCATGTAGTGTTCGAGAATCGCCGCGACGTAGCCGGAGGTCTCTTCGATATCGATGGCGGCCACGAATTCTGGCGTTCCTGAAGCGCCGGCGATCCCGAGCCAGCGCTCCGCCCGGCCCGGACCGGCGTTGTAGGCAGCAAGCGCCGCATCCACCCGGCCGAATCGCAGCAGTTGGTCGGCGATGTAACGCGCCCCGAAGCGGAGGGAGATCTCCGGCCGCAAGAGGTCCCGGACCGTGAAGGGCGAGACGCCCAGCGCTTCGGCGAGCGCTTTTCCCGTAGGTTCGATCACCTGCGTGAGTCCGTAGGCGTCGGCGGGCGAGACCGCGGACGCGTCCCAGGCGCTCTCCTGGCGTACGAGGGCCGCCAGGAAGAGCGGATCAAGGTCTGCCGTTTTCGCCTCTTCGTCCACCACCTCCGGAAAGTCCACCGGGTAGGCCAGCCGCAGCAGCGACCGCGGTGCGTCGGCCCAGGTTACGCCTTTCGCGATCCGCAGCCGTACCGCGAAGCGGAGCGCGACATCGGTGAGGCCGAGCCCCGTCGCCGCCCGAAGGCACCCGAGGGTCCTCTCGATTGAAGCTCCGGCCGAACATAACTGATAGAGC
>JANMTH010000488.1:0-2381 GCA_031390305.1 Thermoflexaceae bacterium | reverse complement strand
GGTTGCCAACCGTCAGATCGGCGCCGCGCAACACCTCCGCTACGCCCGCGAACGGCGACTCCGCGCCATTCTCGCGGAGAAAGTGAGCGGGCAGACGATCGAACATGAGGTCGCCGACGGCCGCCAGCGTGACCCGAAGCGTGTCGGCCCTCGTCACTTCCGGCACGATCGCCGTCCTGGCCGATTGAGAACCGTCC
Organism: Thermoflexaceae bacterium; assembly: GCA_031390305.1. Lineage (GTDB taxonomy): Bacteria > Chloroflexota > Dehalococcoidia > Tepidiformales > Tepidiformaceae > JANMTH01. The sequence goes on along the minus strand of JANMTH010000488.1, from coordinate 2,184 downwards.
CCCTCGGCCGACGCCGGTTCCGTCGTACCGCGGGAGGGCGGCGCGGCGGCCCTCGGTCCGCCGCAGGCGAACAGCGTCAACACCGCCAGGAGGATAAACGCTCGAACCATCCGGCACCCATGCTACCCCATCGCGTACGCCATCGCCCGAGCGACCGAGCCACCGAGCCCCGAGCGGCGTCCGCGGCGACCTGAGACATGGGAAAGGCCCACTCCTTGCGGAGTGGGCCTCTTCCGTTGTTATGCCAGCCCTCGCGGGCAGCGATTACTCGCGGCGGCGGACGGCGAAAGCGGCGAGGCTTCCCGAGATGACGACCAGGCCGCCACCCGCGAGAAGGAGGCTCAACGCGCTACCAGAGCCTTCCTGAGCCAGGAGCGCGCCACTACCGGCGGAAGGAGCCGCCGGAGTCGCCGGGGACGAAGCCTGCACCGCTTCCTCGGTCTTGGGCGCGATCGTCGCCGGTGAGGTTGTGGTCACCGTCTGCGGCTGCGTTGTGCTCGTCGTGGTCACAGTCTGCACCTGTGTCGTCGTCGTCGGCGTGCTCACGGGCGTGTTGCCCTGGGTTGTCACCGCCGTTGGCGTCGTCGATTCCGTCGGCGTAGCGGATGCCGTCGCGGTCGCGGTCGGCGTCGTCGTTTCGGTCGGCGTAGCGGATGCCGTCGCGGTCGCGGTTGGCGTGCAGTTGCCGGCATCGCTCCCCTCGCTCACGGAGTCTTCGCTCACGGAAGTCTCACTGACTCCGCTCGCGTCCTCGTCGCCGTCCTCGGACACAGTCGAAGCGCTGGCCTCAGTGGCCGTTTCCGAAGCCTCATCGCAGTCGCTGGCGGCGGTAGTCTCCGACCCGGTCGACTCGGAGGCATCTGTCCCCTCCGACTCGTCTTCGCCGTCTTGCTGGCCGCCCTGCGACTCGTCCTCGGACTGAGCCTGATTGCTGTCGTTCGAATTCGCGTTGGCGAACCCGGCCGTCGTCATCAGGCCGACCCCGGCGAGTAGTGTCGCGGCTATCGCGGTCCGCATCGTTAGTCCCGCCAGCTTGCGGCGTCGTTCGTGACTCGTGAGATCGGTGACCATGGCCTAGTTCTCCCCCATTTGTTTACTACGCCTCCACCTTCGTTGGCCCGGCGCTCAACGTACAATACTCCAACGCTGGACCATCCGCTGCAACGAAGTTCACACAACTTCCGTCAGATCAGCCGTTTTCGTCGGTATTGTGTGAAGCGCGTTACAATTCAGGGCGTGAATGCACTTTCGGCCGACGATTCGGCGGCCACCTCCCCACAATTGGCCCTCTCCCCCGGCGATCGGCTCGGTGGGCGGCTCACGGTCGTCGATCACGTCGCCAGCAGCAAGCGCGCCGAACTCTACCGCTGCACCGCCGACGACCGGGAAGGCTACTCCGCCTGCAAAGTGCTCTCCCTCGAATATCGCGCCGACCGCGGAGCCATCCGCGATATGACGCGCGAACTCGAAGTCCTCGATCGGATGCGACACCCCCACATCGTCGAAAGCTTTGGCGGCGGCACGGACCCCGTGCTCTTCCTCCAGATGGCCCTCGTACCCGGCCGTTCCCTCCGCGCCTGGCATTCCGCCAACGACCCGCTCTCCGTCGAGGACGCCATCCGCGTCGGCCTTCACCTCGCCGACGCCGCCGCCTACGTCCACACCCGCCGCATCCTCCACCTCGACGTGAAACCCTCCAACGTCATGTGGGACGGCGCAAACGCGACCTTGATCGATTTCAGCGTCTGCCACGCCTTCGCCACCCGCGAACTGCCACGCAGCGCGGCCGGCACGCGAGACTACAAGTCGCCCGAGCAGGTGGCCAGGGCTCGGGTTGGCCCACATTCCGATGTCTTCGGCATCGGCGCGACCCTCTACTGGATGCTCTCCGGCGGACATCGGCCGTTTCCCCTCGTCCGCCGTCCGGGTACCGACGAGCGCATCCCCGACCATACGCGCGCGCCCAAACCGCTCACCGAAGTCAACCCGCTCGTCTCCGCGGCTCTCGATCGGGTCGTCATGAAGGCGATCGCGGTCGTGCCAGCCTCACGCTACGCCAGCCCGGGAGTCTTCGGCCGCGCATTGGCGAAAGCGGCCGGCGCCTGAGCCGTGTCCCTGGGACCGTCTTCGCGTCGCCCGGCGGCCTGCTACACTTCACTTGTGCCTCGCATCCGAGTGGAACCA
>JANMTH010000426.1:0-11141 GCA_031390305.1 Thermoflexaceae bacterium | reverse complement strand
GACGCAGAACAACAGGGCGCAAACCGCACCAAAGCGTTCTGATGTCAACGGGAGTAGCCTCCGGGCGCGCCTCGCCGATTCTCTACCGCGAAGATGCTACTGGCGGGTTCACGGGCGCGCAATGCCAGTGGCCGGTGCCGGGGAGAATGGCTCCCGGTGGCTCCCCGGCCGAGTTTCAGTGGTCATACTTTGTCGCGCAGCATGAAGACGCTGGTCATGGTCACCCACACGAAGAAGCCGGCGAAGAACCCAAGATTCGCGAAGATGGCGCAAAGCCACCCGTACCACGCCGGCACGGATATGGTGCCCGGAATGTGGCGGCGGCAACACTGCCGACCGCGACCGCAATCCAGACTCCGAGAGTGGCGTTGGCGATGCGGCTACCCTCATTGGTGCGAACAGGAGCACGGGGCTCAGCCGAGCACGGTGACCGTGCCCAGCGTGCCATCGACGCGAACCCTCGCGCCGTCGGCGATCGTCGCCGTCGCACTCCCGGTACCGACCACCGCCGGGATGCCGAACTCACGGGCGACGATGGCGGGATGGGAGAGAATGCCCCCGCGGTCTGTGACGACGGCTCCGAGCAGTGGCAGGACGACGTTGTAGGCCGGTGTGGTGAAGGCGGCGACGAGGACGTCACCCGGCTCCAGCCGCTCGAAATCCCCGGGACCGCTGATGACCCTCGCCCGCCCTTCGTAGACTCCGGGGCTGGCCCCGACGCCGAGCAGCGGCCCGGCGGCCGGAGCTTCGGCGTCCGGCGTGTCCTCCAGGGCCATGGCGGTGAAGAGGGCGCCGACGATAGCGCCCATGGCCGGCGGCAACTCCTCCTCCGGCGGCGCTTCCTCCTCGCCCAGTCGGCGCGGCGGGATAGCGAACGGAGGACGGCGGCGAGCCGCGCGGCGAGGGAGTTCATCCGCGCCCGGGTGGCCAGCCGCGCCGGTCAGTAGCGCGGCCAGCTCTGCCGCCGTGGCGTCGAAGGCGTCGTCCGCAGCGTGGATCGCACCCCGCGCGACGAGCCGGCGCCCCGCTTCAAGCACAGCGCGGCGGACGAGGCCGAGCGGCCGTTGAATCGTGATGCCGGAATCGTCGTCGCGGAGGCCGTAGAGCACGAGGGCGTCGTCGATCAGCACCTCGAAGCGCGCCCGATCACCGGGGCCAACGGCAGCGCGGAGGTTGGCGAGCTCGGCGCCGTAGCGCATGGCTGCTCCGGGGACGCTCCGGATGGTGGAGAGGAAGAGCGCGGGCAACTCAAACAGGGCCTCGTGGGTGAAGTCGAACCCGGTGAAGACCTCCCAGCCGTGGTCGGCGAGGTAGCGGTCGAGTGCCTCCGCGATAACCGGAGAACAGGCGCACAGGGCGGCCAGCGCGGCGTCCGGCTCGTCGTCCCCGGCGAGGATTGCGGACGCCCGCGGGTCCGAGGCAATGGCCTCAGCGATCCGCTCGAGGCCAGCCAGGGTCCTGAGTGAGTTCGGAGAGCCGCCGGCGAGCGCCTGGATGACTCGTTCGGGTGGCCAGCCTGGTAGCCCGGCTGCCTCGTTGGCAAGCAAGCCCACGCCTACCCAGTGCGCCGCGGCCTGGAGGAAGTGCCGCGCCCCTCCGTCCTGAAACAGTGCCAGGGTCGAAGCGATGTGCGTGGCGAGGCCGCTGTCGTCGAGAGCGCCAGCGACGACCGCCTGCAATTCCTTGTTTCGCTGGAGGAGTTCGGCGCGTACCGATTCCGTCCACTCATCCGCGATCGCCCGCCAGGGACGGGCGTCGAGCGCCTTTTCGGCCGCATCCATCCGGGCGGGGAAGTCCTCGTCCGCAAGTGGGGAGGGGGCGAGGAAGAACCATCCACCCACGTCGGCCATCTCGAAACGCTTGAAAGGCAGGCCGAAACGCTCGCACGCCTCTCCAAAGCCCCGCTCGGCGGCGGGTGAGGCGGCCTCCAGCCAGAGGGCGCAGAAGGGACGCTCCTGGTGAGCCGCGTCCCGTTCCCACATGCCGGGGCCCGGGGCTTTCCAGAGATCCGTTGATGGTGATGGTGTACTCATGGTCTTCCTTCCTTTCGTCTGGCGATAGTGGATACTATTGAAGACGCGAGTCTATTGTCAATAGTCTTGCCAGTATTCACAACGCGACTGTATTCTGGAAGCGAGACCGGAGGCCGCCCATGTCCACCGACGATCAGCCCCCACGCAGGTACTCATCGCCCCTTCGCGAGAGCCAGACGAACCGCACGCGTGACCTCATCCTCGACGCCCTGACCGAATTGCTTGCTGTCCACAGGGTCGATGAAGTCTCGACAAAACAGATCGCCGAGCGGGCCGGCGTCTCGCTGCCCACCGTCTACCGGCATTTTTCCGACCGCGTGGCCCTCGTGGAAGGATTGGCCGATCGGAACGATCAGAAAATGGTTGCGCTCCACGGCCTGGAGCGACCGGCCACCATCGAAGAGTTGGCTTCCCTGGCCGAAGCCTTCTTCAGGCGGACTGACGACCATGCGCCGGAAGCGACGGCGGAGGCTGTCCTGAACGCCGACCCGCGACACTACTCCGCGGGGAGCGTCCGGCGGTCCGGCGAGATGAAGCAGGCGGTTGCGCGGTCGCTCCCCGAACTCGGCGAACGCGACCAACACCACTTCGCGGCGCTCATGCGCATCCTTGTTTCAGTCCAGACGTGGCTGCGCATGCGCGAAGAGTTCGGGATGGATGGGACAGAATCCGGCCAGGTCGTGAGTTGGGCGCTCCGGACGCTCCTGACGGAAGTTCGCAACGGAAGCCTGCCCGGATCCGCCAGCCCCGACGCCGGACGCGAAGGGTAGGGCCGGAACGCGGGGAACTCCCTCAACGGCGGGACGGGAAACGAGGCCCCGAACAGAAGTCCAAGGTGCGTGTGCTACGGCCCGAGCTGCTCACCAGGACGTTTCGTTGGGCCTCGCCGAGGCCACCCGAATGGCCTGTGAAGCTTGCGAGGGCCAACGCTGGATCGGACGGTTCAGGCGCGACTGAGGAGATCGGCGACGCGCAAGGCGAACCCGGGCGCCGCCGGAGACTGCAGGATGTCGTCACCAGAGAGCGTTCTTCGGGCACCCGCTTCGTAGACATCTACCAGGTGGCGTTCCGGGTCCACCACCCAGACGGACTCAACGCCGAAGCGAAGATAGACCTCGACCTTCGTCCGCATCTCCGTGCGGCTCTGGCCGAGCGAGAGGATCTCGATGGCAACGTGGGGTGGGCGGCTCATCCATTCGTCGTCCGCTGGCGGGTTGTGGCGGTAGAAGGCGACATCAGGGAGCGGCGCGCTCGCTTCGAGGTCGCCAGCCGCCGGGATGATGGCGCGGGCCTCGACACCCGCGAAACCGAACCGGTTAAGTTCTGCAACCAACTGGCCGGCCTGTCTTGCGTGTCCCCATCGAGGCATCGGCTTTTCGTAGACCTCCCCGTCGATCAATTCAAGCCGCTCTTCCTCAATCCGGGGCATCGCAAGGAAGTCTTCGAGCCGGAGCCTGGTGGTGACGACCATGCTCCGATGATACCAGACGCGCGCGCCCTCAAGGCGCCGCTACCGCCCCCAGTTCATGTCCTGGCGGCCCAGTTCAGATTCCCAGAGCGCGGGCTTCTGGTGGAAGCCGCCACCCGTCGTCCATCCGCCATCGACGTAAAGAATATGGCCGGTGATGAACCGGGCGGCGTCGGCGCAGAGAAAGGCGATCACACCTTCCAGGTCTTCGGGCCGGCCGAGCCGCCCCATCGGCGTGCGCTCTATCGTGTGGACCTTCGTCTGTGGGGCGGCCTCGAAGACCTTGTCCATCATCTCCGTGCCTTCGAAGTACGAGGGAGCGATGCTATTCACGCGGATCCCTTCGCGGGCGTATTCGTAGGCGAGCACGCGAGTGAGGCCATCGACCCCCGCCTTGGCGGCGTGGTAGGCGCTCGCCCGGAACTCGCTCGCCGTGCTCCCAAGGATCGAGCTGATGTTCACGATCGAGCCGCCCGCCGGGTCCTGCTTCAACATCTGACGGGCCGCCAGGCGGCAGCCGTTCATCGTCGCCAACAGGTCGAGTTCTACGATCGATCGGAAGCGCTTCATCGTGTTCTGGTCGTGGCGGAGGGCCGTGCGGTCCGTGAATCCGGCGTTGTTGACCATGATGTCGAGCCGGCCATATTCGGCGGCGACGCGCTCGATGAGGGCCTCGAACTGCGCCTCGTCCGTGATGTCCGCAGTCCAGGCGCTCGCCTTCACGCCGTAGCCGCGGACCATCTCCGCCGTCTGCTCGATCATCTCTTGGCGGCGGGCCGTGACGACGACGTGCGCGCCCGCCCGGGCCAGCCCCCGCGCCAGCGCTACACCGATCCCGCTGGATGAGCCGGTGACGACGGCTACCTTGCCATCGAGGGAGAAGAGTTCAGCGAATGCCGGGTCCATGGATCGCCTCCACGTGGTTGTGGGGGGCGATACTACGGGGTTTCGGGCGAAGGAGTGGCCGTCAGAGGCTCGATCAACTTCGGAACTATCCGGCCTGGATCCATCCGTTCGCGCTCGATGAGCGCTTCTATTGCGGCGACCGTCTCTTCGAGCGCGCCGGAACGGTTCACGACCACGTAGTCGTTGTTCTCCTGGTCGGAGAGTTCCGCTTCGAGTTCGGCCACCCGCTGCTTGAGCGAGGCTGCGTCTTCGCTGCCCCGGCCGGTCAACCGATCGAGCAGGGCCTGGCGGTCTTCCGCGGCCAGGAAGATGAAGATTGCGCCCTCCAGCTTCGTTCGCCAGGTGCGCGCGCCCTGAACGTCCGTACGGATGATGACGTCGCGGCCCTGGGCGAGCGGCGTGACGACCTCGGACCGTTCGAGCCCCTTCCAGTCGCCGTAGACAAGCGCGTGTTCAAAGAAGTCGCCAGCTTCGAACTTCCGTTCGAACTGCTCGCGTGTCATAAAGTGGTAGTGGTTGCCGTGCTCTTCATCGTCCCGCCGGGGGCGGCTCGTGCTGCTGGTGGCGCGGTGGATCCCTGTTCGCGCCCTGAGGAGGTCGATCACGCTGTCCTTCCCGACGCCAGAGGGGCCGTGAAGGACGAGGAGGAGCGGAATGCGGCTCACGCCGGGGCCTCGCCCGCGATGGCCACGGCCTTCAGGTCGTCCCAGAAGCCGGGGTAGGAGACGCCGACGGCGTCGTTCTCGATCCGCGTCGTCCCGGAAGCGAGCGAGCCGGCGATCGCCGCCAGCATGCCTATCCGGTGATCGCCCTGGGCATCGACACGGGCGCCCGTCAGCGGGGTAGGGCCGTGAACGACGAAGCCATCGGTGGTCGCGGTCACGCGGGCCCCCATCCGTCCGAGCACGCGCACGACGGCTTCCACGCGGTTGGATTCCTTCACGGTTAGCTCATGCGCGTCCCTGACGATGGTTTCGCCTTCGGCAAACGCGCCGAGCACGGCCACCAGCGGCAGTTCGTCGATCGCGCGCGGGACGAGCGAGCCACCGACGGTCGTTCCGTGCAGCGGGGCGCCGCGGACGATGATGTCGGCGACCGGCTCGCCACCATGCGTCCGCTCTTCGAGTATTTCGATATCGCCACCCATGGCGCGGAGGATATCGAGGATGCCCGTGCGGGTGGGGTTGAGGTTGACACCACTGAGCCGGACCTCGGCGTCGGGGTGGCAGCTCGCGAGCACGAGCCAGGGTGCGGCGCTCGAGATATCGCCGGGTACGCGCAAGGAAAGCGGTTCGAGCCGGCTCGCGGGCGAGACGGTGACGGTCGTTCCCTCCACCGCCAGCGAGGCGCCCATCGCCGAGAGCATCCGCTCCGTGTGGTCGCGTGAGGTGGCGGGCTCGATGACGCTTGTCCTTTCGGAGGCATAGAGCCCGGCAAGGAGGACGGCCGACTTCACCTGGGCGCTGGCTACGGGGCTGCGAAAGGAGATCCCGCGAAGGTCGCCGCCCTTGATCGCGAGCGGCGGCAGCGTATCCCCTTTGCGCCCCGTGATTGAGGCGCCCATCTGGCGAAGGGGGCCGATCACGCGCGCGGCCGGGCGGGCTCGGAGCGAGCCGTCACCGGAGAGGATGCTGAGGATCGGGTGCGCGGCGAGGAGGCCGGTAAGGAGGCGCAGGGTGGTCCCGCTATTGCCACAGTCGAGGACGTCTTCGGCCTCGAAGAGGCCGTGGAGGCCAGTCCCACGGATGATGGCGCGTCCGCTCCCGGCTGGCCAGTCGATCTCGACGCCGAGGGCACGAAGGCAGGAGGCCGTCGAGCGAACATCCTCCGACTCAAGGATGTTCTCGATTGTCGCGGGGCCGCTCGCGATTGCGTTGAAGATCAGGGAGCGGTGGGAGATCGACTTGTCGGCGGGGATGGCGATCGTGGCGCGCACCCGCGTGGGCGCCTCAACGTTCATTTTCGGTCGGCGTCCTCGGTCATCCCGAGCTTGCGGCGCAGTTCCGCGTCGTCCTTCATCGGAGCCGCGCGATTCGAGACTTCCTTCAGCTTGTCGTACAGCCCACCGACGAAGAGCCGGCCCATGGTGTCCTGGGCGGAGGGCGCTTCAGGGCCGTCGGGCCGGCGGCGAATGGGCGGGTTGATGATGAAGTTGTCGCGGTCGAACTGGGTGCTGGAGAACATGTCGGTCACGGTCTGTCCGCCCTCCTCCAGGGCGACCCGAATCGTTCGGAGCTCGTCCTCGAAGCGGCTGAGCCAGTGAAGCACGGAATCCCGATTCGTCGCCATGATGTCCCTGGCCATCGTTGGGTCGCCGCTGGCGAGGCGCGTCAGGTCGCGGAAGGCGGGGCCCGAAAGCAGGCTCGCGTCCTCCCAGCCCTTGCTGTCGCGGACCATCCTGAAGAGCGCGACGGAGAGGAGGATCGGGACGTGGCTGACGGCCGCGGCGTAGGTATCGTGTTCCTCGGCATCGATATAGAGGGGCACGGCGCCGAGCGACTCGATCATTCCGAGGACGGTGCTTACCGCGGCCTCATCGGCGCGGGGCGATGGCGTCACGGCCCAGGTCGCGTCACGGAAGAGGTCGATGGTGGCGGCGGCGGGGCCGCTCTTTTCACGGCCGGCCATCGGGTGTCCGCCGACGAAATGGACATGCTCGGGGAGAAACTCCGCGGCCCAGCGGAGAATGTCGGCCTTGGTGCTACAGGTATCGGTGATGATGGCGCCCTCGGCAAAGTAGCGGCCGCCATCTTCGAGTACGCGCCGTGCGCCCTGCGCCGGCACCGCGAGGATGATGAGGCCCGCCCCCTCCGTGGCCTCCTCAATGGAGCCAACCTCCCGGTCCAGGGCGCCGAGCTTCTTCGCCTCACGGGAATGTCCGCGGTTCCGGTCGATGCCCACGACTTCGTAGGAGCGGTCCTTGCGGGACATCAAGCCGAGCCCGATAGAGGTGCCGATGAGGCCGGTGCCGATGATGGCGATGCGTGACTGTGCCATGCTGTCCCCTAGAACGTGCGCGAGAGTGTTAGGTGGCGGTGTCCGCCTCTTGAAGTAAGGCTAACACAGGATCCGTTCCCGGTGGGCCATGGTGGCGGCGGGTGAGGTCGATAACTCTCTCGCTCGCCCTCGCCGCCTCAAGAGTTCGCGCCCCCGATTCGGAATGGGTCCGCGAACGTTCGATGGCACGCCGTACGGGGAAGCGGGAGGAGGCGCTGGCGAGCCGTGCTTCGAGGCCCGAAGCCTGCGCGATCACCGAGATCGTGCGGTCGAACCGGCCCTGCTCGCCCTTGCCGATATCGTGGAGGAAGGCCGCCTGGAGCAGGTGCGGGTCGTCGTATCCGCGTTCCAGCAGCCATCGCGCCGTCGCCGCGGTGTGGACGGCATCTCGCGGATGTTGCGCCGCGAAGAGTTCGAAGAGCGGGGGCTCGAGCCACTGGCGCGCCAGCGCGAAGTCCCGCGGGGTCGGGAGGCGGCCGGCGTTCGTGAACTGGCGGAAGCGATGGAGCATGTGGACTCGGCTTAGCTCTCGATGAAGATGGGGAACACCGCATCGAGGATGGGGTTGAGCAACCCCCCGATGATATTGAACCGCCCACCGGTCGCGAGCGGAAGGAGGAACAGGAGGAGGAGGACGCTGTACCCGGCATTCCGTTCGAGCTGCTCCAACTGGCGCCGGATCTGGCCTGGGAAGAAGCTGATGAGGACGGAGAAACCGTCCAGCATCGGGATCGGGAGGAGGTTGAAGACGCCGAGAAGAACGTTGAACACGACGATGAAGAAGAGAAAGAGGCCAACGATCTCGGGCCCGGAGGCGTTGGCGATGTCGTCGAGGCTTGCCACCGAATCGATCAGGCCCGCCTTGAGCGGGAGGGCCGCGATGGCCGCGATCAGGAAGTTCGAAAGCGGCCCCGCCGCCTTCGTGATCGCCAGCCCCCAGGGCGGTCCCACGCGCATCCGCCAGGGGCTCACCGGCGTCGGTTTCGCCATCCCGAAGCCGACGACCAGGAGGAGGACCGTACCCATCGGGTCGAGGTGTTTGAGGGGGTTGAGGGTCAGGCGTCCCTGCCGCTGGGCCGTGGTATCACCCATCTGATAGGCGGACCAGGCGTGGCAGAATTCGTGGAATGCCAGGCCAACTACCATCGCCACGGCAAAGGCGAGAAAGTAGGCGACCATCGCCGGCGGGTTGTCGCGGAGGTCGCCCCAAACACGAAAAAGCATTCGGGGAGATGCTAGCACAGCCGCCCCTCACGGTTCGGGACGCGCCTTCGCCAGGTTCGCGGGCGGTTAAGCCCGATTGACGGGACGAAACGTGGTTGTTAGCGTCCCAGAGCGGGGAAGGTTCTTCCGGGCAATGTGGCGCCGGGAGAAGCAGGGAAGTTCCGAAGCAGCCACCCGGTTGGATCGAGTCCGGCTGTGTGGCGACCGTACCGGCCTGTGCGAAACAGGCAGCGAGGTCAGCGAGAGGTAACCACGTGTACGCTCCCCGGGTGCGCCAGGGTTTCCACGTTCCGCCCGCGATCACTCCCTTTCTCCTTGCGGTCGCCGCCATCCTGGCCACCGTCGTGAGTTGGGCCGTGTTCATGGCTCGAACGACATCGAACGAGACGGGTTACGCCGTGCTTTCGCCCGTCGTGCCGGAGTCCGTCCGCTCCGTGGCCTACGCTCTGAGTGAAGGGACGGAAGACACGATCTTCGTTCGCCGCGCCGATGGCTCCGATGCGCCCCGCGCGATCGCCTCGTTCTCATCCACGTTCGTGAACCTCCATATCCGTGGCAGCGCCTCACCGGCCGCCGACCGCCTGGCGGTCTTGCGCCTCAACTCCGCGACTGACGCGGGGAAACTCGCCTTCGTCGATCTGCCCGCCGGCGGAGTGCGCGAGGTGGAGGCGGACTTCGACTACCTTTCGGCGATGGCCTGGGCGCACGACGGCGGCCGCATCGCCCTGACCCGGACGAGCTCCCTGGCCAACTCTGGGGAAACCCTGACGGCCGTGAGCGAAGTGACGACCGCCTCGGGCGCGGTCGCCGAGATCGGCCGCTTCGAGGGGGCGTCTCAGGTTGTTCCGGTTGGCTACAGCCTTGATGGTGAGCGCGTCTTCGTCGTCGTGGTCGACCAGTCTGGTTCTGCGCTGTGGTCGCTGCGGCGCAGCCAGGCGAGCATGCTCACGCGCTTCAGCGCCGGGCCGACGCGCGATTGGAGCCTCAGCCCCGATAGCACGCGGCTCGCCTTCGTCGACCGCCTCGGCGTCGGCGAACGGGCCTATGCGGGCCGGATTCTGATGATCGCCACGGAGAGAGTGACTGACGCCGCCGACGGCGGCAACCAGCTCGGCGCCGTCTGGAGGCGAGGTGCGGCGACGGCGGACTTCGGTGGCCCCGATGGGTCGTTGATGCTCACGGAGCCATCGCCCGGGGCGTACGTCCTTCCCCTTCAGTGGTCGCCCGATGGCTCGACGCTCGCCGCCTCCGTCTTCGCGCCCGCCACAGAAGCTGGCGCCGAGCCGACGGACTCCGTCGAGATCGTGACGCCGGCGAGACGCTTGCCGCTCAGCGAACGGGGCACGGCCCGGTTCCTGGGGTTTGTGAGGGACGGTGACTAGTTACAGCCGGTCCGGTCGCCCGCGTCGTAGCCGCGGCTGGGCCTTCCTCACACGGAAGCCTCGTCTGCCGCTGCTCGTGATTGCGGCCGCGCTGCTTCTCGCCATCGCCGGAATCGCCCCCATCGTTGCCGGTATCTTCGGCGGCTCCCGTGGGTCGGCCGAGTCCAATGGGCTTGGCCCCGCGCCGTCCGGTCTTTACGCGGTAGTCGTGCGGGAGGGCGAGGTCGAGGATATCGTCGTCGCTTTTGAAGCCACGACTGGCGAAGCCCGGGAAGTGGCGCGGATAGCGCATCTTCCGGGCTACGGAGCGATTGGCGCCGTATCGCCCGATGGCGAGCTTCTCGCGGTCGTTGTGGCTGATGCCGGCTCTATCGCGCGACCCGGGGCGTCTCTCCTCGTCATCAACCTCGAATCCGGCCTTGTCGAACGACGGGCTACCGGTGTCGATCCGCTCCAGCCGCCCGTCTGGACGCCCGATAGCCGGGCTGTCGTCACCGCCCGCCAGTCCGGAGATGGGCCGGGCGTAACGGTCTCCCTCCTCCGGGTTCCGGCGGCGGGAGGCCCAGAGGACCAGCTGGTGATCTTCAACAACGTCCTCGGCGCATTCCCGTTCGCCGTTGGGCGTGATGGGTCCCTTTTCAGCGTTGTGATCGACAGCCGCGGTTCGACCGTATACGGCGGAAACCAGGAGGTCGTCCGGTTGAGTGGCGCGATCACGCGCGACTGGCGGCTCAGCCCGGACGGCGCCAGCGTGGCTTTCATCGAGGCGGACACCCTGGGCGGGCTGCGCTATCGCCAACGCGTCGTCTCGCTGGTCGCCGGAACGGCGGCCGCCCAGCTTCCCGAAGCCGTGGGCCAGCAGCTCGGCGTCGCCTGGAATCCGGTGGATGGCCGCCCGCGGTTCGGGATGGACCCGGTGTCGCTGGCCGGAGAGCGTGCCGCCGGGCAGCGAGCCGCAGGCTTCCATCTCCCTCTCGCCTTCTCGCCTGATGGAACGGCCCTCGCCGTCCAGGCATGGGATGGCGAATCGTTCGCTGATCCTGGGGAGATGCGGCTCGCGCTTCTGGTTGGCGACCGCAGAGTCCTCCTTCCGAGCGCTACGAGGTTCGTGGGGTGGTCGCCACGATAGCG
>JANMTH010000393.1:0-1803 GCA_031390305.1 Thermoflexaceae bacterium | reverse complement strand
CACACGCACTTCAAGATGGCCGACCGTCACGGTGGCGTGCTTGTCATAAATCCGGGATCAGCGGGGGACCCGCGAGACCACCGGAACGACTTCTTCCTCTCCTGCGCCGTGTGGGACACGACAACGGACGAGGTCACGTTCTACGATTACCGGGACCCAACACGTAACTTCGTCGCTTCGTCCGGGAAGCTGTAGCCTTGCCGCCGGGCATGGGCCGCCCACGGTTGGGCCGGGATAAGGAGAGGGAATGAGTATCGTCGGCGAATTGTTGGCGCGACACCACGACAGGCTGTCGGGCTTTCCCGCCCCGCTCGGGCAGCATTTCGAGGCGAGCCTTCGCTCGCTCTCAACGCGTCTGACCCCTTCTCAGCTTCAGATTTGGACGGAGATGGGGCTCGAACTGACGGCCCTCAGCCTTCGCTCGTGGGAGGCGGCGCTCGAGTATTTCAAGGCGGGCGAAGCCTTCCCGGAGAACACGACCTGGGATGCGATCGAGAGTCTGGGGCGGGAATCGCTCTCGATGGCGGCGGAGTCGGCGCCGCTGGCTGTCTCGTTCCTTCGTTCTTCGCCGGGGGCGATCGCCGCCGTGGGCCCCGCGCACCTCCGCCAGTGGGCGGATATGGGCCGCCGCCTCTACAAGGGGAACTGGAAGAGTTCGTCGCTCGCGGCCCAGTTCTATGACCTGGCGCCGGCCGTGTTCGGCGCCCTCCGGATAAGCCAGGCGACGCGCCTTGTGCTCTTCATCGACGAACTGGCCCGGCACAGCTACGAGCTGGCCTCGGCCTGCCTGGCGGGCGCTCCCGACGTGCTGAAGAAGCTGGACGAGGACGACCGGGTCCCGTTCATCGCCTTCGCGGTTGAACTCGCGCAGTCGAGCTGGGCCGATTCCCGCCTCTACTTCGAACGTGGCGTGCCGCTCCTTCAGAAGGTGCATGGGCCCGTCCGCGAACGCTACCTCCTGCTTTCGGCGCAGGTCGCGCGCGGACATAACCGGTCGGCGTTTCAATACTTCGAGGAAGCGTCGCTCGCCCTCGGCGAGTTGGAGCCGGACGACCACTTCAAGGTCGTGGAGCTTGCCGAGCAGCTTGCCCCGTACTCGGCCTACGCGGCGATGGATTTCGTCTCCAGCGTTCCCCGCGTCCTGCATCGCATCCGCATCGACGAACTGGAATCGTGGCAGAACGCGGGCCTGCGGATCCTGCAGGCGAGCCACGATGGTGGTGAAGCCTACTTCCGCCTGCAATCGACCCGTGGCGAAGACGTCCTGGACACGCTCTCGGCCCGCGTGGAGCTTTCGAAAGTCGGCGAGGTGCTTCGCCTGTACTGCAAGGCGCTCACGGGACGGAACCTGAGCGTCCAGACGACAGCCGCCCTCGCCGAGAAGGGCATCGGCTGGGTCGATCAGGACCGCGCCAGCACCGAGGGCACGACGATCTTCCTGCCGGAAGTGATGGAAAGGTACGCCGACAAGGACGAGAACTTCGCGGCGATTAAGGTGTTCGCGACGCACCAGGCGGCCCGCATCGAATTCGGCAGCTTCGACTACCACATGACGGACGAACCGTCGGTCTTCGAAGCCCGCGTGGCGCCAGCGGCGATGAAGACGGAGAGCAAGGCCGTCACCGATATCGAGCGCTTCTTCGACCTCTTCCCCGATCGGAAGCTGGCGAGCGACCTCTTCACGATCGTCGAAGATTGTAGGGTCGACGCGGCGATCCGGCGCGAGTACGGGGGCATCCGGCGCACGCTGATCCGCATGCAACAGGCGGCGCTTGAAGCGCGGCCGGACGTGAAGGAGCTGCC
>JANMTH010000372.1:0-5196 GCA_031390305.1 Thermoflexaceae bacterium | reverse complement strand
ACCTTCTGCAGGGCGTTCACGACCTCCGGGTCGAGGCTGCCGGTCGCCGCTTCGCGGAGGAGGAAGGCCAGCGCTTCCTGGAGTGTCATCGCTGCGCGGTAGGGACGGCTGGTAGCGAGCGCATCGTAGACATCGGCGGTCGAAACGATTCGCGGGAAGATCGTGATTTCGTCGCCGGATAGACGAGAGGGATAACCGGTCCCGTTCAACCGCTCGTGATGGCCGCCTACGATGGCGAGGACCTCGGGCGGAAGACCGGCAGGGGCAAGAATGCGGAGCCCAATTGCCGGATGCTGTTCGATGAGGGTTCGCTCCTCAGCGGTGAGCGCGCCATGCTTCAGAAGGATGCTATCACGGATGCCGATCTTGCCGATGTCGTGCAGATAGCCACCTACCCGGAGATGCTGGAGCCGGTCGCTGGCCAGGCCGAGCTCACGGCCGATTTCAACAGAGAGGTCGCCAACGCGAGTGGAGTGTCCCGCCGTGTAGGGATCGCGGGCGTCGATGGCCGAGGCAAGCGCTCCGATCGTGGCGAGATGCTGACGCTGAAGGCGGGTCGCCATGATATCGAACGTCGATGCCAGAACGCCTATCTCATCCGTCCCGTGAACTCCAGTCCTGGCGCTCAGGTCGCCACCCGCGAGCTGGCGCGCAGCCGTGACAACGCGCAGCAGCGGGCCCGTGAAGTGACGGGCGACAAGCCACCCGATGCCGAGGACAACAAGGGTGACCGCGCCGAAGAGGAGCCCCATCTGCCACTGGGCCGTCGAGCCCGCACTCGAGATGAAGCCGGTCGGCAGGGCGACGGCGTAGCGGCCGACAACCTCTCGCCGGAGTTGGAGGTCGGCGATGAGGAAGTCGTACCCTCGTCCAAAGAGCGTGACCTCGAAGCGCATCGTAGTGCCGATCGCGGAGGCGCCGGGGCCAGCCAGTGACTGGCGCTCCTGATCATCGGCGGCGAAGGTGGTGCCCAGAGGCTCGCCATCCGTGGTGTAGAGCGTGACATCGGCCAGGGCCTCGGCCTTGATGCCCGCGAGGAGCCGATCGACGAGTGTGCCGACGAGGACGACGCCGACGACCACATCGCCGTGCTTGATCGGGCCGGCGGTATAGAGGGCCGGGCCGTCGGCAGTCCAGACCAGTTGGGCCCAACGGTCACCGGAATCGTCGGTCCGTCCGGCCAGGATATCTCTGACGACAGACCAGGCCGTGTACGGCTCATCGGCGTTGAGGGATTCGTAGCGACCGGCTCCGAGGCGCTCGCCGAAGAGGCGGACACCGCTTCGATCGAGGACCTCCAGGCGGTCAAGACGCGAGTTCGCAACAACAGGGGCGACGAGACGCGTGACCGCCGCCATGTCGGAAGCGGCAACCGCCTCGGCGACGCCTTCGGTGTAGGCAACGGCTCGGACGGCGCCGAGGTGCTGGCGTTCCTTACGGACAACGGCATCGGATGCGACGCGTGACGACTCGGTGAGCTGAGCCTCGAAGCGGTCTTCCAGCGAACCCGTTACAAGGCGGGTGACGAGGAAGCTCCCGAGGACGGCGAACGCCACCGTGAGGAGGGCGTAGGGCGCCATGATCTTCCAGCGGAGGCCGCGCCGCAAGAAATTGGGGGTTCGCCGCGCACGAAGCATGGATGCCATGGCTGGAGAATCGACGCTGGCCGAGTGGACGCGCAGGGACAGATCGGTTGAACGCCCTACGGCCGACGGATACCGGGGCGGGGGCATCGACGCCGGTTCGGGGTAGGCGCCCCCGGTGGGGCGCGGCTACTCAGTCGCCGAGGGGGAGCTGGCCGTTGAGGGGTGCGGGTGAGGTTCCGTTCGAGGCGGGAGTGCGCGCTGGCGTTTCGTCCTGGAGGGCGAAGGCGGCGATGGAGGCTACCTGGTCGCCTTCGCCGACGACCATGACGGTGACGCCCTGGGTGTTGCGGCCGATGCGGCTGATGGAATCGACGCGGGTGCGGATGACGATGCCGCCGATGGAGACGAGGAGGAGGTGCTGCTCGGCTTCGACCGTCTTGCAGGCGGCGACCTTGCCGGTGCGGTCGGTGACGTTGAGGGTTCGGACGCCCTGGCCGCCGCGGCCCTGGACGGGATATTCGGCGAGGGAGGTGCGCTTGCCGAAGCCCTTTTCGGAGATAATGAGGAGGTCGGGGCCTTCGTCGGTGGATTCGACGCCGACGACGTAACCGCCGGCTGGCAGCTTCATGCCGCGGACGCCGCCACTGGTGCGGCTGGCGTCGCGAAGGTCATCGATCTTGAAGCGGATGGCCTGGCCCTCGCTGGAGACAAGCACGACCTCGGTGTTGTCGGTGGCGATTTTGACGGCGATGAGCTGGTCCGTGTCGTCGAGGCGCATGGCGATCTTGCCGTTGCGGCGGACCTCTTCGAACTCGCTGAGCTTCGTCTTCTTGATGACGCCGTCGCGGGTGGCGAGGAGGAGGAAGTCCTTCGCGTAGTCTTTGACGGCGATGATGGCGGTGACGCGTTCGCCGTTATCGACTTCGATGAGGTTGACGACGGGGGTTCCCTTGGACTGTTTCTTGAGGTCGGGGACGTCGTAGGCGCGGAGGTGGTAGACCTTTCCGCGGTCGGTGAAGAAGAGGAGGTTGTCATGGGTGTCGCAGACGACGAGCTTCATGACGGCGTCTTCTTCGCGAATAGCGGCGCCGCGGCTGCCTTTGCCGCCACGCTGCTGAACGCGGAACTCTTCGAGGGCCATGCGCTTGATGTAGTTGCGAATGCTGAGCGTGAGGACGCTTTCCTGGTGGGCGATGAGGTCTTCTTCCTTGAAGTCCTCGGCGTCAGCCTCGACGATTTCGGTGCGGCGGGCGTCGCCGAACTTCTTCTTCAACTCGGTGAGGTCGTCGCGAATGAGGAAGTCGATCTTGCGGGGGTTGGCGAGGAGATCTTCGAGGAAGTTGATGCGGGCGATGATCTCGGCGTACTCATCCTGGAGCGCCTGGCGTTCGAGGGCGGCGAGGCGGCGGAGCTGCATATCGAGGATGGCGCGGGCCTGGAGTTCGCTGAAGGTGAAGGGATTGGCCGTGGTGAGCCGCCCGGCAATGGCCGCGGAGGTGCTGGCGGGGAGACGGGCGGCTTGAATGGCGCCGACGCCCTGGAGGAGGTCGCGGGCGTTTTCGGCGGATTCGGCGGCGCGGATGGCGGCGATCACGAGTTCGAGGAGGTCGATCGCCTGGATCAGGCCTTCGAGGATGTGGGCGCGGTCGCGGGCCTTTTCGAGCTGATATTCGCTACGGCGGCGGATGACTTCGCGGCGATGGTCGAGATAGAGTTCGAGGGCGCGTTTGAGGCCGAGACGGCGGGGCTGGCCATCGACGATCGCCATCATGTTGACGGCGAAGGTGGAGCGCATGGCGGTGTGCTTGTAGAGGAGGTTCTTGATCGAGGCGACGGAGCCTTCGCGTTTGAGCTCGATGACGATGCGCATGCCGGTGCGGTCGCTCTCGTCGCGGAGGTCGGCGATGCCCTCGATCTTCTTATCGCGGACGAGGTCGGCGATTTTTTCGATGAGCTGGGCCTTGTTCACCTGGTAGGGAAGCTCGGTGACGATGATCGCGGTGCGCCCGCGGGAGCTCTCTTCGATGGTCGTGCGGGCGTGCATGATGATCCGGCCGTGGCCTTCGCCGTAGGCGAGGCGGACCTGCTCGGCGTCCTTGCCGACGAGGGCGATGCCGTAGGTGGGGAAGTCGGGGCCTTTGACGACGGTGAGGAGGTCGTCGAGGGTGACGTCTTCGGCGGCCGTTTCGTCGTTGCCGATGAGCATGGCGATGGCGTCGCAGAGCTCGCCGAGGTTGTGGGGCGGGATATTCGTGGCCATTCCGACGGCGATGCCAGAGGAGCCGTTGGCGAGGAGGTTGGGGATGCGGGAGGGGAGGACATCGGGCTCTTCGGAGCTGCCATCGTAGTTGGCGCGGAAGTTGACGGTGTTCAGCTCGATATCGGCGACGAGCTCTTCGGCGATGGTGGTCATGCGTGCTTCGGTGTAGCGCTGGGCGGCGGGCGGGTCGCCATCGACGCTGCCGAAGTTGCCCTGGCCATCGACGAGGGGGTAACGCATGGAGAATTCCTGGGCGAGGCGGACGAGGGCATCGTAGACGGGCTGGTCGCCGTGGGGGTGAAAGCGGCCCATGACATCGCCGACGATGCGGGCGGACTTGCGGTAGGCGCTGCCAGCGCGGGCGCCGCCATCGAACATGCCCCAGACGATGCGGCGCTGGACGGGCTTGAGGCCGTCTTCGACGCGGGGGAGGGCGCGGGAGACGATGACGCTCATCGCGTAGTCGAGGTAGCTCGTACGCATCTCGCCTTCGATGGCGACAGGGCGGACGTTCGACGTAGGTTCGAGGGTGGACATAGGGCACTCCGCACGGTCCGGGAAACCGCAACGGTGATTGTACCAATTCGGCGGTTACGGGCAGTGAAAATCGGGTTCCTGGCGAGGGACGCCGGGAACGGCGGGGAGCTGCGAATGGAGGGGAGCTTCGCCTTCCCTGCGGCGGGGGTGGGGCGGAGCGTGCCCGCCGTGACGAGGACGGATCGCGAAAAAACATGGCTCTCTGTGAAGTAGTTCATACAGCATGGTTCCCAACTGGGAGTAATGTCGCGGAAGAGGGTAGAGCGATGACAACGAGGAACTTTGCGAACGAAGAGGCGGAAAGCCCTTCCCTGGCGGGCCAGGCGGCGATGATGGTGGCGGCGATCGGGGTGACCCTGACGCTGGTGCTGTATCTGGCGCTGCACGGTGCCCCGGATGGTGACGAGGCCGGCTGGCCGGCAGTTCCGCCAGCGGCGGGCGGGGCAGTCTGGGCGGCGCCGGCTCTGCTCCGGGGGGCCTCCGACCCGGACGTTGCCTACCTGTTCGTCGTGCGGACGGAAGGCGAACGCGTGGCGCTGGTGGAGTGGCTGGCGACGGAGAACAGCGTACGGTCGCTGGTGGGCGACAAGCCGCGGACGGCGTGGGTGGCGGTCGCGGCGGACGACGCGGAGGAGGAGAACCTGGCGGCGACGATCGCGGACCAGAACACATTCGCTGGCCAGCGAATGGTGATGGTGAGCCTGCGGGCGCGGTGACGGGGCGCGGCAGGCGCGGTCTCAGTACTCACTTGAGTAAGTTGGCGTTCGTTGCCGGGCGTGCCCTCACCCCCAACCCCTCTCCCAGTGCGCTGGG
>JANMTH010000340.1:0-6152 GCA_031390305.1 Thermoflexaceae bacterium | reverse complement strand
GTGGCGCCGAGGGGGCAATCGACGCGAGCAACCTGATGAAGCCGGCGCTGGCGCGGGGAGAGTTGCACGCCATCGGCGCGACGACGCTGGACGAGTATCGGACGCGGATCGAGAAGGACCCGGCGTTGGAGCGGCGATTTGCGCCGGTCCACGTAGAGGAGCCGAGCATCGAGGACACGATCGCGATCCTGCGGGGGCTGCGGCCGAAGTACGAATCGCACCACAAGCTGGAGATAACGGACGAGGCGCTGGAGGCGGCTGTCCACCTCTCTTCGCGCTACATCACGGAGCGGAACCTGCCGGACAAGGCGATCGACCTGATCGACGAGGCGGCGAGCAAGCACGTTATCGACGCGCAGGAGATGCCGGCGGAGGTTCGGGCGCTGCACAAGCGGCTGGAGAAGCTCTCGCTGGAGGCGGACGCGGCCGCCGAAAAGCAGGACTACGAAGCGGCGGCCCGGATCAAGCAGGATGTGATCCAGGCGCAGGGCGAGTACGCGACACAGAGGGAGGCCTGGGCGAAGGAGCACGAGGTGGAGCTGCGGGTGACGAAGGAGGACATCGCGGCGCTCGTCGGCCAGATAACGGGGATCCCCGTTTCGCGGCTTGAGGAGGCGGAGGGCGAGAAGCTGCTGAAGATGGAGGAGCACCTCCACGGCCGGGTGATCGGCCAGGAACGGGCGATCGTCGCCGTCAGCGATGCCATCCGGCGGGCGCGGGCGGGCCTGAAAGACCCGAAGCGGCCGATCGGGTCCTTCATCTTCCTCGGGCCGACGGGCGTGGGGAAGACGGAGCTGGCGAAGACGCTCGCCGACTACCTGTTCGACGATGAGGACGCGATGATCCGGTTCGATATGTCGGAGTTCCAGGAGAGGCACTCTGTGAGCCGGCTGATCGGTTCGCCGCCGGGCTACGTTGGCTACGACGAGGGCGGTGGCCTGACGGAGGCGGTTCGCCGGCGTCCGTACCGGGTGATCCTCTTCGATGAAGTGGAGAAGGCGCATCCGGACGTGTTCAACACGCTGCTCCAGCTGCTGGACGATGGGCGGCTGACGGACGGGCACGGGCGGACGGTGGACTTCCGGAACACGGTGATCATCATGACGAGCAACCTGGGGACGGGCGCCCAGGAGAAGACGACGCTCGGGTTTACGCGGCGGGCGGAGAGCAACTTCGACTACGAACGGATGAAGGATTCGGTGGAGCGTGCGCTGCGGGAGCACTTCCGTCCGGAGTTCCTGAACCGGATCGATGAGATCATCGTCTTCGAGCCGCTGACCAAGTCGGAGCTCGAGCGGATCGTGGAGCTGCTGGCGCACGAAGTGCGGGAACGGCTGGAGGACCGTTCGCTGGACTTCGAGCTGACGCAGGCGGCGAAGGACGAGCTGGTGCGGGAGGGGTACGATCCCGCCTACGGCGCGCGGCCGCTACGGCGAGTCGTCCAGCGCCGAATCGAGAACGAGCTGGCCCGGCGAATGCTGAGCGGCGAGGTGCGGGAAGGCCAGTGCGTGACCGTGGACTTCGCGGAGGGGGAGTATCGCTTCAGCACGGAAGACCGGGAGGCGAAGGTGGCTGAGGGTGAGGTGGTCGCCGCGTAGGCGAGGTCGGTGACGGCTCCAGCTCGCGCCAGTCGCCGGCCGGAGGCGGCGGACTTCGTTCGCGAGGGTGCGGGCGCGGTCGAGATCGGCCTCGGTGAAGGGCGATTGCTCGTCGTAGTCGGCTCGCTCGCGAAGGCGAGAGAGGCGCTGGAGGCTCTCGCCGACGGTCACGCGGCGGTTCTGTTTGAGGACACGGATGACACCTGAGTGGTCGTCTCGGCTCTGATTTCGGGTGTAGAGCTGCCTGGCCTCGAGGGAGAGCAGCGACTTGAGCCAGACCGCGTAGTACAGGCGGCCCGCCGCAGTCCTTCGCGACGCTTCGTCGCGTGTGTCCGTTCCGAGCCGGGCAGCGGTGGTGAGCCAATCGAGGGGCTCGAAGGCCACGCCTTACACCTCGAAGGAGATCTGGTTCGCGATGGCGTCGGCATGGGTGGGGTAGGCCGCCATCGCTTCTTCGAAAACTCGCGTGACGATCGCGTTGCCTATCTCCGGGCCGCCCTCGCCCGCGAGGCCGATGATGAGGTACTTCCAGGAGGGATCTTCGCGACTGACGTACCCCGAGACAGCGGTCGCACGCCAATGCGCGAGGGTGAGGGCCCGCTCCAGGACTTCGACGATGCCAAGGACGGCTTCAGGGTCGATGCATTTAAGATCGGAGGGAAGCTTGCGGAGATCGTTGGCGTCCCAAGAAGGCCCCCGATCCGCTCGATCAGCAGGTCCTGGGGGTTGATGGAGCCGCCGACTGAACCATGACTTGTATTCTAACAGACGGATTCGGGGCCTGACCGTAGCCGCCTCAGGCGAGCGGGACGACTCGGGAAGCGCGGATGCGGCGATCGCGGGTCACCAAGGGGTAGCCCGTAACTATGCTGGTTGCCGCGATGAGTTCGTCGCACGGGTCGGAGTGAAAGTCGAGCCCACGCGTTGCCTGAGCAACCTCCGCCGTAACAGGCAGTACCCGGACCTCCCGAAGAAAGCGCCGGAACGGCAGAGCAGAGGGCGAGAGATTTATCCGGCCGGCACGGGCGAGCTTTTCTACTTCCCAGATGACGACCGCGGAGATGGCCCAGGAGTCTGATTCGAGCAGATCTCGTTCGGCCAGGCGTAGCTCCCCCTTCAAGGAGAAGAGGGCGATGTGCGTGTCAAGGTTGAGCATCAATGTCCCAGCCGGAGATGTCGCCTTCGATGTCTCCGAGGATCTCAAGCTCGTTGGCGAGAGACCCGATGAGGTCCGCGTTGTTCGGTCGGCGTGTGGGATAGAGCGTTGCGACTGGCTTCCCGCGCTTGGTGATGACGAGCCCGCCAGCGTCCACGTTGTCGAGGATGGCCAGGCACTTCGCCTTGAACTCGGCGGCCGAGATGGTGTTCATAGTCACAGTATGTGACCACTGATTGCGCATCGCAACACGCAAAGCGCGGCCCGGGGCGCCCTTTCCGCGTCGTAGGGCGCGTTCCGGGTAAGCTGTCTGCACAGACTTCAGGTTACGAGGCGATCAACGATGGCAGTGCTTTCCTATTTCCCCATTTCGCTCCCAGAACAGGCCCGCGAGGGCTTCGAGAAGTCGTGGAAGACGCGCGTGGGCGCGGTCGATACGTTCCCGGGTTTTATCGGCACGGAGCTCCTCGCCCTGCCGGACCGGGGCGAGTACGTGGTCCTTACGCGGTTCACGGACGAGAAGTCGTTTGAGGCGTGGATCACGTCGGACAACTTCACGAAGGGCCATCGTGGCGAGAGCTATGAGAGCTACAAAGACAACCCGGCGATGAAGAGCCACAAGCTGTACGAGGTGCTGGACTCCTGAGAACCTCCTCCTCTGACCGGGGGGAATCGCCAAGGCGCAAAGGCCGCCAAGGTGCGCCAAGGATCTGAACGATGGCAGGGCGCTGGAGTCACCCGCTGTGAATGAGCCGCTGGCCGAGATGTTTCGCTACAACCGCTGGGCGACGGCGACGCTAATCGCGGCGTGCCGCGACCTGCCGGATGGCGTGCTCGACGCGCGGCCACCGGGGATTTCTGGGACAATCCGGCAGCTGCTGCTACACATGGCGGGCGGGGAGCGGACCCAGGTGCTGCGGACGATGGGCCGCCAGCATGAGGGCGAACCTACGCGGTCGAGTCCGTGGCCGGGGTTCGATGCGCTTGCCGCGATGGCCGAAGCTTCGAGTGGCGAACTGATCGCCATCGCCGCGCGGTTGGACGGTGAGCCGTCGGTGGACCTGCCGTGGGCGGGACGAACCTACCGCTACCCCGTGAGCTTCTTTCTCGTCCATGCGCTCGAACACGGCGTCGAGCATCGCACCGAGATCAAGGTCGCACTCGCCCAGGCGGGGGTGACGACGCCGGACCTGGACGGCTGGTTCTACGCGCGGGCGATGGGCTACGGCGGGGAAGTGACGAGGGATGTGGGATGAGGGCGGCAGGCGGGAGGAGGCCGCGGCTGCCGCCGTCGTTCGCGGGCCGCATATTGGCGGCGCGGTGACATCCACGAGGTGTCCTCATGGCTCGTGACTCATCGCTCATCACCAGGTATCCGACGTGCTGGGGGATGCTGGACGTGGCCTACGCGCGCTACCACGACACGGAGTGGGGCGTGCCCTGCCACGACGACGGTGAGCTGTTCGAACGGCTCCTGCTCGAAGGGTTCCAGGCGGGCCTTTCGTGGTCGACGATCCTGAACAAGCGGGAGAACTTCCGGGCGGCGTTCGATAGCTGGGACGCGGCGAAGGTGGCGGCGTATGGCCCGGAGGAGATCGCCCGCTTGATGGCGGACGCGGGGATCGTGAGGAACAGGCTGAAGGTGGAGGGTGCGGTGAAGAACGCGAGGGCTTTTCTCGCCGCGCGGACGGAGTTCGGGACGTTCGACCGGTACATCTGGTCGTTCGTGGGAGGAGCGCCGCTGCCCATGGAGCGGCGGACGAGCATCGGCGAAGTCCCGGCGACGACGGCGGAATCGGATGCGATGTCGAAGGCATTGAAGAAGCGTGGCTTCACGTTCGTGGGGTCGACGATCTGCTACGCCTTCATGCAGTCGGTGGGGATGGTGAACGACCACCTGGTCGGCTGTCCGGCGCGGTAAGCGCTGCCCGAAGATGCGAACGTCACGGGTGGGCCGTCGTCCGGGCGGCGCCTCTGCGGGTGTAGGGTCTCGTGGCGAGGAAGAGTGGTGAGTCTCCCGATGTTGGGCGGGGAACCGCTACCCGATCCTTGTCGAGAAACGACCGGACGCCCCCCGTGGCACGGGCGAGGAGGTAGAGATGGCACTTGCGACAGCGCAGACGGCGGCGAGCACTCGTGAACAGGCCGAGGAGCACGTTGTGGTGTTCCGGCTCGGACGCGAGCATTACGCGATCGACATAGGCCTCGTTCAGGAGATCATCCGGATGCAGCCGGTGAGTGTGATCCCTGAGGCGGACTACCGTCTGGAAGGGGTTACGAGCTTTCGCGGCCACGTGATCCCGGTGCTCGATATGCGCCGCGTGTGTGGCGTCCCGGCCGACGAGGAGACCGCGGAGTCGCGGATGATCGTCGTTTCGGCGACGGCTGATCGCGTTTACGGGCTGATCGTCGATGCCGTCTCGGAAGTCCTCCGCATCCCCGGCGCGGACGTTGAGCCGGCGACGGGCGTGGTTGGGAACTCACGGATGATCCGTGGGATCGCGAAGTTGAGTGGCCGGCTGGTGGCGCTGCTGGGCATGGATGCGGTTCTCCCGGAGGGCGAGTTCGAAGCTGGCGTAGAGGTCGAGGCGGAGGCGGCCTGAGCCTTCGGCCGGTTCGGCGCTGGCACCTGTTGGCCGTTCCCTGCATAGTTCGCGACAAGCGAACGACAGGAGGCCCGGCATGGGCAGCGATATCAACGACAAGGTCCAGGAGCTTATCGAGCGGCAGGTTGAGCGGGGCGAGCAGATCGGCGTGCAGGTGAGCGTGTATCGCGAGGGCAGGCCGGTCGTCGAGGCTTCGGCGGGGCGGATGGGCCCGGACGACGCGCGGCCCGTGAGGGCGGATTCGCTGTTCTGTTCGTTTTCGACGACGAAGGGTGTGGCGGCGACGGCGATCCACATGCTCGCGGACCGAGGAAACATCGAATACGACGCCCCGGTTGCGAGCTACTGGCCGGCGTTCGCGCAAAACGGCAAGGAGAGGGTGACGGTTGCCCAGGCGATGAGCCACCAGTGCGGGTTGCACGCGATGCCGGAGCCGTTCCTGCCTGAGTACATCACGGATTGGGAGGCTGGCATCCGGCGGATGGAGGAAGGCGTACCGGCCTACGAGCCGGGGACGGCGACGGGCTACCACGCCGTGACCTACGGTTGGATAGCGGGCGGAATCGTCGCCGGGGCGACGGGGCGGCACATCAAGGAGTTCATCGCGACGGAGATCGCGAAGCCCCTCGGGGTCGCGGACGAGCTGTTCGTCGGGATCCCGGACGGGATCGAGGAGCGGCTGGCGACGCTGGCGATTTTGGCGGCCGGCGATGGCCTGGATCTGCCGGCGGAGAGCGACTTCTACAAAGCGATGCCGAAGGCGATGTGGCCGAACTTCAACGGGATGCCGTT
>JANMTH010000270.1:0-2894 GCA_031390305.1 Thermoflexaceae bacterium | reverse complement strand
CCCTTCTCGCGGCGGTTGGCGCCTTCGGCACGCTCCATCGTACGAAAATCGACGACATGACCGCGCAGCACACGCTCTTCGCGGCCTCGGGTGGCGGCGCGAGCGCAAAGGTCGCGGTCCTGGCCATGAGCCCCGGACCTGGATTCGACGACCTCTTCGCAAGCCTCGGCGTTTCGGTTACGCGACTGAAGGAGGTCGAGAAGCCTTCGGCCCAGGAGATCGCAGCGGCGGCGAACCGCCTGGGCAGCGCGGACGTCATCATCCTCACGAACCACGCCAACGTGGTGATGGCGGCGCGACAATCGGCGGCGATCGCGCGGTGCACGGTGACGGTCGTGGAGACCGAATCCGTGCCGCAGGGCCTGGCGGCGGCCCTGGCGTTCACCGGCGAGGCCTCGGCCGCGAACGCCGCCGAGAGCATGCGCAAGGCGATGCGGGCGGTCCGCACCGTGGAGGTGACGATCGCGGCGGCCGATCGGACCACGGCCGGCGTGGACGTCCGCTCGGGTGAGGCGATCGCGCTCGTCGATGGCCGCCTGGTAGCCTCGACCGGCTCGCTTCTGGAGGCGCTGCTGGCCGGCCTGGACGCGGCCGGAGCGAGCGCCGCTGGCCTCGTCAGCGTTTATGGCGGGGCGAGGATGACGGAGGCCGAACTCGCGGCCCTGCGAATGACGATCGAGGGGCGGTACGCGCGAGCGGCGGTTGAGGTGCTTCCCGGCGGCCAGGAACTCTACCCATACATCGCTTCGGTGGAAGCGTAGGCGGCGCTCAGCCGCCCGGTGCTCGGGCTGCCGCTTCGGGTCGCGGCGGATCGCGGCTCTCCCCCGGCTCTGCCGGCGAGCCGACGGCGCCAAAGCCCTTGCGCAGAGGCACTTCGCGCAACAAAAGGCAGAGGATGATGCCGACTATGGCCGTGATCGTGGCCCCGGTGAAGATATCCCGGACGGCCTTCGCGACCCCTTCCTTCTGGGCCAGGATCGCCACGGCGAGGGCAGCTTCGCCACCTTCCCGCGCCTTCGCGCTCTCCGTGACCTTCGCGAACTCGCGAGGGTTGAGGGGCAGTGTGGGGTCTTCCAGGGCGGTCACCACGGAAGCGCCGAGCGTCGCCTCAGCGGCGGGCGTCAACCGTTCATGGAATTCCGCGTCGAACGAGCTGTTCAGGATTACGGCGAAGATCGCGATCCCGAAGACGCTGCCGATCTGACGGAAGAACTGCGACGAGGAGCTGGCGACGCCGAGGTACTGATAGGGCACCGCGTTCTGAACGCTGAGCGACATCGTAGGCATGGACATGCCGAAGCCGAGACCAAGTACGACCATGATCGCGCTGATCTCCCATTTCGGGGTATCCAGCTGGAGGCGACGGAGAAAGAGCATCGCCGCCAGGACAAGGCAGAGCCCGATGACGGTCTGCCAGCGGTATCGGCCCGTACGAGCGATCACCTGCCCCCCGATGACGCTCGCCGCCAGCATGCCGAGCGCCTGTGGCGTACCAATGATGCCCGAGACTGTCGCGCTCGCGCCCTGGGCCGTCTGAACGAAGATCCCGAGGTACTGCAGGGCGCCGAACATTCCCATCCCCATCGTGAAAACGATCAGGTTCGACATGAGGAAGACGTTGTTCTTAAACAGGAAGAGCGGGATCACGGGCTCCGCATGGCGCGCTTCCTGAGCGATGAAGGCGGCGATCAGGACAGCACCGGCGACGAACAGCCCGATGATCTGGGCGGAATCCCAGGCGTACTTCCGGCCCGCCCATTCGAACGCAAGCAGGAGGACGACGGCCGCCGCGGAAAGGATGATCGCCCCAATCCAATCGATCTTCGGCCGGACGACGCCGTGACGGGACGGGAGGTTCCACCAGATGGCGGGGAGGGCGACGAGACAGACTGGTATGTTGATGAAAAAGACCCAGCGCCAGGAGAGGGCGTCGGTCAACGCTCCGCCGAGGAGCGGCCCAAGGAGGCTGGCGAGCGCGAAGATCCCCGTGAACAGCCCCATATACTTCGATCGTTCGGCCGGGGGGAAGATATCGCCGATGGTGGCGAAGACGGAGGCGAAGATGACGCCACCGCCGAAGCCCTGTATCGCCCGGAAGGCGATTAAGGACTCCATGTTCGGGGCCGCGCCACAGGCGATGGAGGCGATCAGGAAGGCGACAATGCCGACCAGGACGAACGTCTTCCGGCCGTAGATGTCGGAGAGCTTCCCGACGAGGGGAACGACAACGGTGGAGGTGAGCATGTAGCTCGTGAACATCCAGGAGAGGAGGTTGAAGCCACCAAGGTCGGCGAGGATCTTCGGCGTGGCCGTGGAGACGACGGTCTGATCGATCGCACCGATGAACATGGCGAGCATGAGGCTCGCGACGAGCATCAACTTCTGGCGCTGGCTGAGCACTTCGCCCAGGGGCCTCCCCGCTTCCACTGCCCGCATAGACCCTCCACACGTTGACGTGAACGTCAACTTCCGAAGAGTAGCCGATACTTAGCCCTAAGTGAAATACTGGCCGGACGGGAAGTACTCCCGCGGGCCGCCCCTGTTTTGCGCAGGGTGGGCCCCTGTCCTACCATTCCAGCAGCTTATGACACGAACCCAACGGGACAACGCATGACTGACGACTACGGCGTCGATCTCGATGAGGTCTTCAAGCTCATCGACTCTTCAGATGTTCTGGTGGTCCGCTTCCACATCGTGCAGAAACGCTTGCTCGTCGATTTCCGGACGAAACCCGGCGTCGGCCCGTTCGCGGCCATCGTGGCGCGGGCGGAATCCGTCGAGGACCGTTTCCGCTCGATCAAACGGTTGCGCCCGGAATTCGGCTTCCCGGAAAAGGTGAGCGCCTTCCCCTGGCCGCGGACCGTGCCGGTTCTTCTCTCCAGCGGCGTGTGGCA
>JANMTH010000218.1:0-1544 GCA_031390305.1 Thermoflexaceae bacterium | reverse complement strand
CGGACCGCGTGCGCAAGGCGAACGTTTCGGTGAAGCTTTCGGCGTTGACTTCGCACTTCGAAGCAGCGGCGCCCGGGGAGACGGCGCGCCGGGTGCTGAAGCGGCTGAACCCGCTGCTGGCGGCGGCGAAGGCGGCCGGCGTCTTCGTGAACGTGGATATGGAGCAGTACCGCTTCAAGGACCTCGTGCACACAGTCTTCGCGGAGGCGCTGACGCAGCCGGAGTTCCGGGCGTGGGCGGACGCCGGGATCGTCGTCCAGGCGTACCTGCGGGACGCGCTTTCCGACCTGGAGCGGGTGGCGGACCTGGCGCGGCGAAGGGGTACGCCGATCACGGTGCGGCTGGTGAAGGGCGCGTACTGGGATGAGGAAACGATCCTGGCGGCCCAGGAGGAGCGGGGGCCGCCGGTGTTCACGGCGAAGGGCGCGACGGACGCGAACTACGAACGGTGCGCCGAGCGGCTGGTGGCGCTCTCCCCGCACCTGCGGCCGGCCTTCGGCAGCCACAACCCGCGCAGCATCGCGCGGGCGATGGCGGCGAGCGGCGCGGCTGGCCTGCCCCGCGAGGCGGTCGAGTTCCAAATGCTCTACGGGATGGCGGAGGGGCTGCGGGACGCGGTCGCGGCGGCGGGCTACCTGACACGGGTGTACGTGCCCGTGGGCGAGATCGTCCCTGGAATGGCGTACCTCGTCCGCCGGCTGCTGGAAAACACGTCGAACGAATCGTGGCTGGTACACCGGCACGAGGAGGGCGATCCGGAGCTGCTGTTGGCCATGCCGGAGGCGGCGGAGCCGCGAACGCCCGCCCGCGAAGAGGGGGAGTTCGCGAACTATCCGCCGGCCCAGTTCCACGAGCCCAGGACGCGAGAGGCGATGGCGGCGGCCCTGGCGAGCGCCCGCGCGGGGTTCGGGCGGCGCGTCGGCCTTCGCATCGGGGGCGAGACGGTGCAGACGCAGCGGACGGACCGCGTGACGGCGCCGGGTGAGCCGGAACGGGTCCTGGGGAACGTCGCGCAGGCCGGCGAGGCGGAGGTCGAGCACGCCGTGGCGGCAGCGGTGCGGGCGTTTCCGGGCTGGCGGGAGACGGCGGCCAGTGAGCGCGCCGGCCTCTTGCGGCGGGCGGCCGAGCTGATCGGCGAACGGCGGTTCGCCTTCGCGGCACAGATGGTCTTCGAAAGCGGGAAACCCTGGCGCGAGGCCGATGGGGATGTCTGCGAGGCGATCGACTACCTCCGCTACTACGCCGGGGAGGCGGAGCGGCTGGCGCGAGGAGTTCCGTTGAACAGCCCTCCAGGCGAACGGAACACGTACGTGTACGAGCCGCGTGGCGTGGCGGCGGTGATCGCGCCGTGGAACTTCCCCCTGGCGATCATCACGGGAATGGCCTCGGCGGCGCTGGCGAGTGGCTGCACGGTCGTCCTCAAGCCCGCCGAGCAATCGCCCCTGATCGCGGCGATGCTCGCGGACGTCCTTGAAGAAGCGGGCCTGCCGCCGGGAGCGGTGAACTACCTCCCGGGCCCGGGCGAGGTGGTGGGGGCGGCGCTC
>JANMTH010000293.1:0-1611 GCA_031390305.1 Thermoflexaceae bacterium | reverse complement strand
CGATCACCACCAACGGGCGGATCACCGAGGACCAGCTGGCGAAGCTCGAAGCGGAGTACCTGGAGTGACGGCGCGCGCACGGCCCGCTGCCCGCCCCTATCGGCCCGGCGGCTTCGACCCCTTGCGAACGCTCTGGGCGCTGTTGAGCAACGTGAAGTTCGCCCTCTTCCTCGTCGGGCTGGCGCTGGTGGCGATGTTGATCGGCGTCGTCATCCCCCAGATGCCGGGGCCGATGCGGGGCAATCCCCCCGCCCGCTCGGCCTGGCTCGAACTCCAGCGGGCGGATTTCGGCGCGCTCACCAGCGCCATGGAGCGGGCGCAGCTCTTCGAAGTCTTCTACTCGCCCTGGTTCAACGGGCTCTGGGTGGTGATCGTTTTCGCCGTCACGGTCTGCACCGTCAGCCGCTTCGTGCCCACATGGCGGAACGTCGAGCGGCCGCAACGAAAGGTCGGGGCGGCGTACTTCGAACGCGCCCACCATCGCGCCGACTTCACCCACCCGGGCGGCGTCGAAGCCGTCGCCGCCGCCCTCAAGAAGCGCCGTTACCGGGTCGAAGCGGCCGAAACGCGCGAGGGCGAGACCCACCTCTTCGCCGACCGCTTCGCCTGGAGCGCGTACGGCACCTTCCTCAGCCATCTCGGGCTGCTCATGTTCCTCGTGGGCGGCGTGCTCACACGCTTCGCCGGCTTCGATACGACGCTGGCCCTGGCCGAACAAACGCCGGGCGCGCCCGTCTTCGCGAAGCCGGGGCCGGGCCAGATGTTCGTGCGCATGATCGACGCTCAGAAGGGGGTCGATAGCGCCGGCAACATCATCGACTTCCGCAGCGCGATCGAAGTCACCCGCGGCGGCCGGACCGTCGTCTGCACGACGACCGTGAACGACCCCTGCCACGCCTTCGGCTACAAGGTCCACCTGGCGGCGTTCTTCGATGACATCGCGCGCCTAACCGTCGCCGCCCCCGACGGCCGCGTTGTGTGGGACGACAACATCGACTTCGACAACAAGGCGACGGCCGCGCCGCGCTTCCGGGTGACCGGGCCAGACGGCGCGACCCTCTTCGAGGGCGAAGTCCCTCAACAGGCGACCGCCCCGGGCACAAACCCGGGCCCGGAAGACGACGCGGCGATCGCCCAGCTCCGCTTCCCCGTCGCGACCGGGAGCGAGGCGGAGGTGGCTTATGCCGTGAGCTGGAGGGTGGAAGGCGACGGCCTTCGCCTCGCGGTCACCGGGCCCGGCCTGCCGGTCCGTCAGCTCCAGGCGGGCGAAGAAGCGGTCGCCGGGCCGTACCACATCCGCTACACCGGGCCAGCGAGCATCCCGGCGCTGCAGGTGGGCGACATGCCCGGCGCGGGTGGACGGGTGGCTGTCCAGATGCCTTCGGGCGGCGCCGGGAGCTACCTGGTGATCAACGGGATCGACAGCGAAGACCTGGTGCTCCGGCCCGGCCAGCCGGTGACGGCGGCCAACGGCTACACATACACCTTCGCCGGGCGGATCGAAGCCTCCGGGGTGAACGTCCGCCGCGACCCCGGCGACACGTTCATCTGGATCGCGGCGGGGGCGGCGCTGCTCGGGCTCTGCATCACCTTCTATATTCCCCGCCGCCG
>JANMTH010000168.1:0-3291 GCA_031390305.1 Thermoflexaceae bacterium | reverse complement strand
CGTCACGCAGGGGGCGAGCGGGGGTGGATGCGGAGGCCCGGAGGGACGAACGGGAGACTCTCAGAACGCCTTCGTCTCTTTCGAACCTTTGCGTTTCACCGGTCCGGGCGCCGGTCAGGGGCTCTGGAAGTCGATCACGATGCGGGGCGGATCCTGAAGTTCGAAGACGCGGAAGGGGCGGCGCTTCTCGACGCCGACGACCCAGGCGACGACGCCTTCGAAGTCGCAGGTGGCCAGCGATTGCTTGATGACCGGGTTGTTCGAGGTGGTGATCGTGTTCCCGGAGATGGTCGAAGCGCCGTTTTCGTGGGCTACGGCGGGGCGCATGGTGATAGCGAATTGGGCGCCACCAGCCGCCGCCACGGCCTGGCCCGAGCCGCACTGGCTGGCGACGGGGATGTAGCGGGCTTCGTACCCTGGGAGCGGCGTGCCGGGCCGGTATTCGAAGACTATCCGGTCGTAGCCGGTGTTCCGGGCAACGCGAACATCTTCGAGGATGGCCTGGGCGGCGGCGTTGGCGGGGGCCTTGTTGACCACGGTGGATTCAGCGACGAAGTTCGGAAGCGCGCCGACGGGCGTCGGGCTCGGCGTGACGGTGGCCGCGGCGGTGGGCGTCGAAGCGGGCGACGTGGTGGTGGCCGATGGGGCGTTGACGGACGGGGTCACGGAGACGGGAGTCGTCGAGGCGCCATCGTCGCAGGCGGCCAGCCCGAACGCCGCCGCCGTAAGGAGCAGCGTGATCGCGAGCCGCCCGTGCACCTTCATCCGTTCACCGCCCTGAAGCTTGCGGCAATCGAGGCCATCCGTTGAGCAGAGAGGCGCCCTCGGAACTTCGCCACAAACCAGGCCGCCATCAGTTCAGGCTCGCTGGCATCCGGGAGCGCCTTCGCCACCTCTCTGTAAAGGTAGAGATCACCGGCGTGCTGCTGGCGAAACCACCACTCGGCCCGCTCCGTACCGGAACGGGCAGCCCAACAGGCGTCCTGCGCGGCAGCCGCCTCACTCGTCGTATCGCGTTTGGCGACAGGCTTCCAGGTCGGCCTCGAAGCCAAAGTGGCGGATCCAGTGCCGGAAGTACTCATCTTCCTCAACCATACCACTGGCCATGATCATGCGGACATCGGCGCGTTGCTTCTCCGAGCCACCGGCCGCTCGCGACCAGAGCAGCTTGCTGATCACCATGTCTTGCCCGCTCATCACCCAGAGAGGCGTTCCATTCCAGTCGACCGTGCGCCGACGGTCCATCGCCGAGCGCTGGTAGGCGTCGCTTTTCAGGATGACGCAGTCCGCCTTCGCGCCCGTCGTGTGCGAAACGACATTGAACATGAACTCGTGCTCGATCGCATCCGCGATCTGGAGCGCATCGCAATAGAAGCCCGGAGTGAACGCCTCTACGAATGCTGCTACCCCCGCGGTCGACAGGTCCACGACGAAGTCGAAGTCGTCCGTGTAGCGGCGGTACCCATAAAAGTAAGCCGCGGCGCCACCCACGAGCATGTAGCGGACGCCAGAGTGGTTCAACCGTTCGGTAAGTTCCGTGAGGGCGGCCACCGGCTCGATGGGCGGCATCGCTACTCCGCCATGCGGGCGCGGCGGGCCAGCACCTCGCCGAGGGTTTCGCCGAGAGCCACCTCGAGCTGGCGGGTGTGCTGGGCATCGTGCTTCACCCACCCCTCGACGAAGGTCCGCAGGCTGAACGTGCCCGAGCCGCGAAGGCTGCCTTCGCGCTCCCAGTCTTCGGGGCGCAGCGAGCGGAGGATGCCGACGCTGGCCAGGCGCTGGAGGGCGAAATCGCCGAGGAGCCACTCCTTGCGGTCGCGGGTGCGGTTGCGGACCGGCTCCCAGGCGGCGCTGTCGATAAATTCGAGCGAAGGCACCTCTTCGGCGAGCATCCGTTCGACGGCAAGGCGCATCTCGAGGAATTCGCAATCCCGGAGGTGGGCGAGGATGGTGCGGGCCGCCCGACCATCGCGCGGGGCGAGGTCGAGCGCGTCATCGGAGGCTTCGACGACGAGGTTGGCGAGCATCTTCGGCGCCGCCGCGAGCTGGTCGATGAGCTGTGCGGTCATGGGCGGCGAGTATACGGGGCGGAACGAGGATTGCGTGGAGAACCACGAAGGCACGAAGGACACGAAGGACCTGCTCCTTGCGCGCTCCGTGAACTTCGTGTCTTCGTGGCCAGGGCGTCACACGAGTTCGAAGAGGGCGTAGAGGCGGCGGATGGAGATGGTGGCGGCGGCGACCTGGTGTTGGACGGTGATGTCGAAGGTTTTAGGGATGGTTGAGTCTTCGGCGGCGGAGCCCGAGAGGACGGTGAGCTGCGGGGCGGTGACCGCGAGGTCGCCGAGCCCGGAGGTTGCGCCGCCTATGGTGCCGATATCGATCTGGCCGCCAAGGACCTGGACGTTGTTGGCGTTCTGGTTGGCGAGGCAGAGGTTGATGGCGATGGGGCGGCGGAGGGCGCCGAAGCCCAGCGCGGCGGATACGTCGTTGTAGAGGGTGGTGGCGCCGAACTTGACGCGGACGATGAGGGTGCGGGCGACTCCGGAGTTGTTGAGGTAGTCGCCGACGAGGGTGAGCCGGACCATGCGGTCGGTGCGGAGGGCGTTAGCGGGCACGACGACGCTGGCGATGGAGGTCTCGGCGGCGGTGTTGACGACATCGAGAAGGGTGGCGGTGCGGCCGAGGACGGCGACGGTTTGGGCGCCGACGCCGGACGCGAGGGCGAGGAGGGCCAGCTCGCCGGCCTCTCCCGAAAGTCCGCTATCGATGAGGACGCGTCGGCCGGCGACCAGCTCCGAAGGCGGGATGCCCGGCGAAACGGCGATCGCAGAGAGCGCCTGTGGGGTGGCGCCATCGAAGCGCACCGTCGCCGTGTATTGAATGGGATCGAACGCTACAAGGGTGCCGCGAGCGAGCGTCACAGCGGGTTCCCACCACGGCGAGCGCGGTAGTCAGGGGCGAGCGAGGGCGAGGGTGGTGTGGTAGGCGGGGCGCCCTGCTCGGGAGTAGTCGAGGGCGATTCCGATGACGCGAAACCGGGTAGCGGCGTTGAGGCCGAGGTTGGGGTAGGTAAGGTCGATGACATCGTAAAGCTCCTGTCCGGCGTTGAAGGGTGCGGTGAGGGTGGCGGCTGGGTTGAAGGCGCTGTGTCGGTCGAGGGCGTTATCGGCGGTGGCGGTGGCGATGGTGTTGGTTGTGGCGTCGAGGTTGCGGAGCCAGCCGCGGCGGGGGCCGTGCTGGTAGAGCGAAGCGAGTTCCGTGTCGAAGGCGTAGCGGTCGGGGCCCTGG
>JANMTH010000132.1:0-2773 GCA_031390305.1 Thermoflexaceae bacterium | reverse complement strand
CGGGCGACGTGGGCCTGGAGCGCAGCTGCGAGGCCACCGGCTGGACGGTTCGCCAAACGCTCGTCCACCTTGCCGCCTCCATGGAGGGCTACGCGGAGGTCTTGGAGCCTGCCAACGGCTCCGGGCAACCCGCCGTCGAGTTCGCCGAGGCCATGCCCACCGTCGAGATCTTCGAACGCTACGACCGCGCCCGCGACCGCGTGATCGCCGCTTTCGAGCGTTTCGACGCCACCCGCCCGGCCGCCAACCCGCCGGTCTTCGCCACCATCGGCCCCTGGGTCGACCACATCCCGCGCCACTCGATCGACCTCCTTGAGGCGCTCCCTGGCGTCCGCATCGACTCCCTCGTCCTCACCTGGGCGATGTTCCACGACTTCGGCGGCGACCCTGCATGGCTCGCCCGCCGCCGGGCCATCGTCAAGGTCATCCGCGAGGAGTACGAAGCCGCCCGCCCCAAACGCAAGCGAAAGAAGAAGGAAGACTGATGCATCCCGATGTAGCCGCCGTTGTCGAAGAGCTCGACGCCCACCGCACCCGCTACGGCGCGTTCTGCCGCTCGCTCTCCGAAGAGCAGCTCAACCGTCCCGTCCCTCAGAGCACCTGGATCGTCCGCGACTTCATCTCCCACCTCGCGACCATCGACGAGCCAGTCGGCGAGATGTTCCGGAGCATGCGCGAAGGCCGCGACCCCGGCATCCGCACCGCCGACGGAGTGAAGTGGGACGTCGATCGTTGGAACGAGGTCCAGGTGATCCCACGCCGTGTGAAGAGCGTCGATGAGGTCCTCGAAGAGGCCGCCACCACCCGCGCCGAACTCCGCAAGCACCTGATGGCGTTCACCGAGGATGACCTGGCGAAGACCCTGAAGTTCGGCGGCGACGACAAGCGCCCGCCCTCCGCCGTCGAGCTGCGCGCCTACATTCGCGGCTGGTGCAAACACGACCCCATGCACGCCGTCGATATGGTCCGCGCCCTTCCCGAAGTTGTCACGCCGGAGCTCGAAGCGTGGTTCGATGATCCCGTGATTCGCGGCTATCAGTCCGCCATGAACCAGGGCGGCGGCTGAACGGACCATGGCCGCGCCTCGCGTCTCCCCTCCCCGCGTCTTCCCCATCGCGACCGGCGCCGCGAAGCCCCCGCTCAGCGCCGCGGGCTCGGCCGACGCCTACCGTCAGGCGTCGTTCGTCCTCGGCGCGGAGGTCGAGGCCGTCCTCCACGGCCTCAACCTCGAAGGCGCTATCGCCGAAGCCTCGGCTGGCGCGAAGTTCCGTAACCAGCGGACGGCGTCGGCGCTCCTCATGTGGTCTCGCTCATGGCTTTGCCGCCTCCAGGCCCTTCACGCCATGCAGTGGGGCAACTACGCGGCCGCGATCCCCCTCGTTCGCTCCGCCGCCGACCACCTCGCGGCCGAACTGGCCCTCCTCGGCGCCGGCGCCGAGGAATGGCAGGGCTGGCTCGAAGACGGCGGCATCGCCAGCGCCCCCGCCGACCACGCTACGGAGTACCGTCTCCACCCCTTTCGCTCCGCCGAAACGCTGGCCGCCAATCCCGCGGTTGGCCGTGTCTATCGCGCCGCAACCGACCTCGCCCTTCCCCATTTCGGCGCCACCTTGCTCCTCGCGGGCAGCGACAGCACGCCAGAACGCGTCCTCGCCACCTTCGGCGACCGCGACTTCCATGTAGCCCTGGCCGAGCTTGCCCTGGGCTGGCTTCACTCCCTCTCAGCCGAACATCTCCGCGCCGCCCTGGCCTCTGGAGGCGCATTCGGCCTGCCCGAAGGTGTCCCCATCGAAGCCGAAGCGGCGAAGCTCTCGGCCCTCGCCGAGACACCAACCCGCTGCCGCGTCGAGATCGTCGAGCGGGCCGGCGCCCAACGCTACCTCGTCCACAACTGGCGGCGTGCCCCCGGCGGCGCCCCCAAACGGATCCTGCTCTGAACCTGGCGCGGGGCCCGCTCGGCCCACGGGTGGTAGCATTGGCTCTCATGCGAAACCTCCGCGCTCTTCTGCTTGCCGCCGTTTTCGCCGCGCTCCCGGTCATCGCCGCGTGTGGCGGCGATGGCAACGGCACCACAAACCGCGATTCGAACAACGGCGACGATGCTGGCGCGACACCATCCGGCACGCCACTCAGCGACCAGGACTACGTGCGTACGCTCTGCATCGGTCTCGGCAAGTACCAGGACGCCATCCTGACGGAGCCAACCAGGGATGGCATCGCCGCCGTCGTCAAGGAGTTCGTCGGGTCCCTGCGGAAGATAAATCCGCCCGAGGACGCCGCGCCCTTCCATCAGGAGTTCATCGCCTACCTCGATGCCGCCGTCGATGAGCCAACCTCACTCGTCACGAAAGCTCCCCCCAGGCCCGCGGAAGCGATTCGCGAGCGCCTCGTCAAACGCGTCACCGATACCCCGGAGTGCAAGTACCCCACCTTCCTCGGCGAACCCCGCAAGCCATCCCCCTGACGGGCAACCGCCCTTGGGCGTGAGACCCCAGCCGCTATACTGAGCCCACCCCGTTCCAAGGAGCACCGCCGATGCCGCACGCCTACGCCTACTTCCAGGGCAGAGTTGTCCCGATCGAAGAGGCGAAAATCAGCATCATGACCCACGCGCTCCACTACGGGACGGCCGTCTTCGAAGGGATCCGGGGCAACTGGAACGCGGACGACGGCTGCCACTACCTCTTCCGCATGCGCGATCACTTCGATCGTCTCGCCCTCAGCTCGCGGATCATGATGCTCGATATGAAACCGACCGTGGATGAACTCTGCG
>JANMTH010000127.1:0-5714 GCA_031390305.1 Thermoflexaceae bacterium | reverse complement strand
GGAGGACCTGAGAAACGGGGCCGTTGGATGCGCCAGCCGACCCTACCAGCCCAGAGCCCGCTCCACACCCTCGACTGTCGCTTCCGCCTTCACCACGTCAGCGTGGTAGTGGGCCGCCGCCGTCTCCGGGTCCTTCAGTCCGTTTCCCGTCAGGACGGCGACGGCCCGGCCCCCGCGTAGCCGCCCGGCCCGTCCCAGTTTCAGCAGGCCCGCCACCGAAGCCGCGCTCGCCGGCTCGCAGAACAGCCCCTCTTTGCTCGCCAACAGCCCGTAGGCTTCGAGAATCTCTTCGTCTTCGACCGCCTCGATGAGCCCGCCGCTCTCGTCTCGCGCCGCTATCGCTCCCTTCCAGCTCGCCGGGTTACCGATCCGGATGGCCGTGGCGATGGTATGCGGGTCAGCTACACGCGCGCCCAACACGATCGGCGCCGCCCCGGCCGCCTGGAAGCCGTACATCCGTGGGTGGAGCGTCGCCAGGCCCCGCTCCGCGCACTCGCCGAAGCCCTTCCAATAGGCCGTGATGTTGCCCGCGTTCCCGACAGGGATGGCGAGCACGTCCGGCGCGTCGCCAAGCTCCTCGCAGATCTCGTACGCGGCCGTCTTCTGCCCTTCTATCCGAAATGGGTTCACCGAATTCACGAGCGCCACCGGGTGTTTCGCCGTCAACTCTCTCGCCGCGTTCAGCGCCTCGTCGAAGTTCCCCGCGACTTCGATGATCCGCGTGCCGAAGGCGATAGCCTGGGCCAGCTTGCCCGCGGCCACCTTCCCGCCGGGAACCAGCACATAACTCGCGATTCCGCAGCGCGCGGCGTAGGCCGCCGCACTCGCGCTGGTGTTCCCCGTGCTCGCGCACATGATCGCCTTCGCTCCGTCTTCCACCGCCTTCGCCACGGCGACAACCATCCCACGGTCCTTGAACGAACCGGTCGGGTTGCACATCTCAAGCTTGAACCAGAGCTCGTCCAGCCCACAGAGCGCCGCCAGGGCCACCGAACGGACGAGCGGCGTACCGCCCTCGCCAAGGCTTATCAGCGGTGTCCGTTCCGTCAGCGGCAGAACGTGGCCCCACTGGTGCAGCACGCCACGGAGTCTCGGCGCGCTCATGGCTCCTCCGGCGGCCGGAAGGAATGGAACTTCATCTCGCGCAGCTCCTGCTCCAGGATCTGGATCTGCTTGCGCCGCTGCTTCTCCGTCAGCTGGTTGTACTTCGCGAACTCCTCGCGCACGTGGTCCACCACCTCGGCGATGTCCCGGCGCATACTCGCGACCCGTTCGCCAAGCCCCGCGTGCCGTCCCTCGACCAGGGCGATCTCGCCCCGGAGCTTATCGATCTCCGTAAGCGCCCGGTCCGAGACCTCCTCGAGCGTGCCAAGGCGGGCCTCGACGCGGCCCTGCTGGTCGCGCACGATCCCGAGCGCGTCGAGCACTTCTTCGCGCAGCGTCTGTTCCGCCGTTGCCGCCGTGATCAGCAATTCGTTCCGCTTTACCATCTCGCCGACGAGTTGGAGACGTTCGAAGACGACCTCGAAGCGATCTTCGAGATCGGCCGTTACTACCTCCTTCACCCGCTCCTCAAGGTCGTGGTTCACTTCGATGGTCCGGTCCAGGCGCAGGCCGTACTGCTCTACCCGCGCTTCCACCTCCCGCTGGCGTTCGATCATCGAGGCCGTCACCTGGGAGACTTGCGAAGCCTGCGCCTGCACCTGCGAAAGGTCCGCCAGGAGCCGGCTGACCTGTCCCGTCGCCGCTTCTATCCGCTTGAACGCCTCCGACCGTTCGCCCCGGTCGTTTTGCGCCTCCGCCCGGATGAGGCGAAGCGCGTTGTCGATCTCAGTCTTGTTCGCGAGCACCTGCTGGCGGATGTGCTCCGTGCTTCCATCAAGCGTCCGGATCTTCTCCGGGATACCGCGAAACGGCACGAACTTCGGGTCAACTTCTCGCAGCGCCTGCTCCGCTTTCATCAGGTCGGCGCTCAGATCGAACACCTGGCGCCGCAGCTGGTCGATCTCCGTGATCGACTTCCCGTGTTCCTCGCGGCCCTCGCGGATCTGCTGCTCCAGCCAGTGGAGCGTCTCGCTGATCGCCTGCGCCTGCGTCTCGCTTGCCACGCTACCCCTCTACTCGCAGGAAGCTTCCGACCTGTGCCACAACGGGCAGATTCGCGATCTCCGCGAGCGCCGCCTGCATCGCCGATTCCCGGGCCCGGTGAGTCATCACCACCAGCTCGGCCGTCTGTGAGTCGGCGTCCGCCTCTTTCTGGCTCACCGCCGCGATGCTGACCGCGTGTGCCCCCAACGTCTGCGCGATCTGGGCCAGTACTCCCGGCTGATCCGTGACCGTGATCCGAAGGTAGTACCGCGTTTCCAGCCCACCCAGCCCGAGCACCGGGATGTCCCCTTCCGGCGCCCAGTACTTTCGCTCCCGGTTGCCGAGGACGATGGCATGGCTCAGGTCCAGGATGTCCGCGACCACCGCCGAGGCGCTCGGGTCGGCCCCCGCACCCCTGCCCTGGAAGAGCACCGTCCCGGTCAGGTCGCCGACGATCTGGACCGCGTTGTAGACCCCATCCACCTTCGCCAACGGCTCCGACTGCGGCAGGAAAACGGGCGCCACCCTGGCGATCACCCCGCCGTCCGTCCGTTCGGCGATAGCCAGGAGCTTGATCACGTAGCCCAGCTCGGACGCGTACCGGAAGTCCGAGGCGGAAAGACGGCTGATGCCCTCGGTATGCACATCCCCTGGCCGCACCCGCGTCCGGAAGCCGAGGCTCGCCACGATCGCCAGCTTGTAGGCGGCGTCGAACCCTTCGACATCGTTCGTCGGGTCCGGTTCGGCGTAGCCCAGCTGTTGCGCCGCCGCGAGGGCTTCCCCATAGGCCGTGCCGTCGGCCGTCATGCTTGTCAGGATGTAGTTCGTTGTTCCGTTGATGATCGCCCGGATCGAGGTGATCCGGTTCGCCAACAGGTCTCGCCGCAGAGGCGCGATCAACGGGATACCGCCGCCAACGCTCGCTTCGAACATGATGTCCAGGCCGCGTCCGTGCGCCTCCGCCAGCAATTCCGGTCCGCGCTTGGCGATCAGCTCCTTGTTCGCCGTCACCACGTGCTTGCCCGCCGCCAGCGCCGCGCGGATGTAGCTCTCGGCGGGCTCTTCGCCACCGATCACTTCGACAACGATGTCGATCGCCGGGTCGCTCAGGACTTCCTGGACGTTCGTCGTCAGCACGCCCGCGGCCAGCTCCACGGCGCGCGGCTTCGTCAGATCGCGAACGGCCGCCCTTCGCACCACGAGTTGCGCCCCAACCTGGCGGGCGAAGTAGTCCCCCCGCTCGAGCAGGGCGCGCGCCACGCCACCGCCGACGTTTCCCAGACCGATCAGGCCGACTCCGATTTCGCGCTTCACGATCCCTAGCTTACGCGGCCTTCGGCCCATTTCACGTCGCTTGCGCTCAGGCTGCGCTCAATTTTCCCAGCCAGGCGGAGTTCGTCGCGCCGCTCGTCTACGAGCGAAGTGAGCCGTGTCGCCGAAAGCTGGTCCTTTTGCGCCTGGCTGAACGCCGTTGGCTCCCTCTTGTCGATCCGGAAGATCCACCAGTTGCCCTGAACTTCGACAGGGCCCAGGAAGTCTCCCGGGTTCTTCCCTTCGGCCGCCTTTCCCACGTTCTCGGGCAGCAGTTCGATCGGCTCCGGCGGCATCAGTCCGTCCTTCTGACGGGCTTCG
Source organism: Thermoflexaceae bacterium (assembly GCA_031390305.1). Taxonomy (GTDB): domain Bacteria; phylum Chloroflexota; class Dehalococcoidia; order Tepidiformales; family Tepidiformaceae; genus JANMTH01. Next base: position 1,994 of record JANMTH010000127.1, on the reverse strand, counting down.
ATGTCGAGCGAATTCGTCTGGGCCAGCGTCCCCAGGTCCTCCCCCGCCAACACCCGCGCCTTCAGCTGGTTGGCGTCGTCTTCGGTGGCTACGATGATCGTCCGCAGGGTGATCTGCTCCCCCGTTTCACCGGCGGCGGTCACCTGCTCCTCCAACAGCTTCGCGTTCGCCAGCTCCGCCTGCTTCAGCCGGCGGTAGTTCGAATCGCTCATCGCCAGCGTCCTCAGCTGGTTCCGGTAGAGGGTGTCGAACGAAGGCGCCTTCCGATCGACGCCGAGTTGGCTCGCGATGAACGCCTCGACATCGTCCCGGCCGAGAGCGATCCCCTTTTCGCGGGCGAGATCGAGCGCCACAGCCTCCGATTCCATCTTGTTCAGGAGCTGTTCCTCGAGGATCGTCGGCGAGACGCCGGACCCGGCGTTTGCACGCAGGAACGGGCCCAGCCGGTCCGCGTAGTAGCTCAACGAGAACTCCTGGCCGTTGACCGTGAGGACCGCGCTTCCCGGCCGGCCGATTCGCTCGTCGTAGACGCGGTAGGCGAGGACGCCGGCGATCACGAGCAGGAGCGCGATCGCCCCGCCGATGATCCCGAAGCGCTGCAGGCGGTCGTTCGTGAAGATCCCGAACACGCGGCGTTCGCTCGCGGCGCGCTTCCGCGGCCGTGGCCGTGGGAGCGCTGTCGTCCGTTCTCGGCGTGCCATCCTGGCCGGCCTAGCCGCGCGTGGGGAAGACGCTCGTCTTCCTCACGTGTTCGAGCGTGTACGGCAGCAGCGCGAGATGCCGCGCACGCTTCACCGCCGTCGCCACCAGCCGCTGGTGCTTCATGCACGTCCCCGTCTTGCGGCGCGGTTCAATCTTCCCCCGCTCGCTCACGTACATGCGCAGGCGCTGGATGTCCTTGTAGTCGATCCCGGGAATGTGGTCCGCACAGAAGCGGCAGACCTTTCGCCGCCCGCCGCCGAAGCGCCGTGGCGGACGCGCCGGGCGGTCTCCGCCACCTTCACCACGGTCCGGCCGTTCTGATCGCTCTTCCGATGTCATACTCTCTTCTCCTCGGTTGCCCACCGTGGGCTGGCATCAGCCGCCGCGCGGCCGCGTTCGTCAGTCATTCGAATGGCAGGTCGTCGGGGTCCGTTTCGCCGCCCGCCGGCGCACCCTGGAAGCCGCCGCCAGAGCGTGCGCCGCCGAAGCTTCGGCCACCACCGCGCGCTGGCGCCCCGCCCCCGGGGGCGGCTTCGTCGCCCCAGCCCGCTCCCCCGCCCGTCGCTCCACCGCCCGGCGCCTCGCGGCTGCCGAGTTGGAGCACCGAGCTGGCGATCACTTCCGTGCGGTAGTGCTTCACGCCCTGGTCGTCGTCCCAGCTGCGCGTTTGAAAGCGCCCTTCAACGTAGATCTGCTTGCCCTTCGTCACGTTCTGGCTCAGCCGCTCGGCGAGTTCCCGCCAGGCGACGATGTTGAACCACTCCGTCTCTTCTTTCCATTCGTTATCGGGCCCCCGATAACTGCGGTTCACGGCCAGGCTGAACTGCGCCTGGGCCGTTCCGTTGGCGAGGTACCGCAGCTCCGCGTCGCGGCCCGCGTTCCCGATAAGCATAACCCTGTTCAGGCTGGCCAAAGCTCGGACTCCCTGCTATTCGGCGGCGGCCGTGTCCGTCCGGGCAGCCGCTCCCACAGGGGCGGCGGGCTCGGGTTCAGGCACGGCGTTGGTCACGGCCAGAACCTCGGCCGCGGGAGCGGCTGGTTCCGGTTCGGTAGCGGTTTCCGGCATCGCCGGTGCGGCGGCTTCCACAACGTCCGGAGCGGCCGCTTCCACCGGCTCGCTGGCGGCCTCGGCAACGGCCGGAGCGGCCGCTTCCACCGGTTCGCTGGCGGCTTCGGGCACGGGCGTTACCGCCACCGCCTCCGTCGCCGTTGGCGCACCCGCCATCTCCGGCTGGAGGCGCGGCTCGCGAGGCGTCGGCGGGGGTGGCAGTTCGTCCGCCCGAACGATCAGG
>JANMTH010000125.1:0-7547 GCA_031390305.1 Thermoflexaceae bacterium | reverse complement strand
TCGTCGCTCAGCTGGCGCAGGCTGATCGCCGTGATCAACAGGAAAACCAGGATCGCGAGGAGGAAGCCGTAGAACGCATGGCGCCCGTCGTTGAGCGGTGGAGCGTTCTCTACCAGCCGTTCACGGCGGGTCGTCGGTGGCCTGAACCGGTCGGGGCCGCGCGTTACCATCGGTGGCCGATCTCCTGCTACTCAGCGGAAAGTTCGCCAGCGATCGACGATCGCCGCGGAGGTCGTACCGCCCAGGAAGCCGGGGAAAAGGGGCGAGGACCGCGACCGCGAGCACCTCGCCTGGTTCCGGGAAGGTAACGCTAAAGGAGCCGGACGACGATAGTCCCGGCCATCCGGTCGTGGAGCGTACGCCGTCGCGAATCGAACACGGAGATCAGCAGGCCGAGCAGCGCGACGGCGGCGGCCACCCCGATAGCCCCGAGGGCGACCCCCGGAGTATCGCGGAAGAAGAAGGCCGCGCCACCGCCAACCGCCAGGATGAGGGCGTAGGTGAGCAGGCCGATCACCCGTCCCACCGAACCGAGCACCCCGAGCGGCCGTCCATCGGCGCGGATGATCATCAGCTGCATCACGGCCATGCCCACGGTCTGGCCCTTCCAGGCGTAGGCGATGAAGACGTAGAGGAGCATCGCCGGGCCGATCGCCCCGATGCACGCCCAGAAGGCGTTGATCGATGTCGTGCTCGGATCCACCCGTTCGAAGTCCGAGGAGATAAGCACGACCAGTGACCCGGCGATCGCCATCACCGCCGCCAGGATGACGAAGACGAGGAGATCCAGCAGGGCCGCCGCGAAGCGCGCTTCGAACGAGGCGTAACGGATGCGGACCTGTGGTCCAGGACGGGTCGGGGTTACCGCCGAGACGGCCATACTCGATGCCATTGGGTGCATCCATTGTACCGGCGGCCGTGCAAAGCGACAGACGACGGGAAAGCGCCGTTCACCGGCCGGGCCACGGCCCGCCGTATGCTATCGGCTCATGGATGTCGCGCCCCCGGATTCTGAGCCGCGCCCCAGGCGGCTGCCCTCGTTCTGGTCGCGGTTCCCGGCCTCGGCCCCGGCCGCCGGCGTGGTCGTCTTCGAGCGTTGGCGCCCCAACGCCTGGGGCCTCGTCGTCGTCTCGGCCGCGTTGATCGGGATCTTCGCCGGGATCGTGAGCTCCACCTTCTTCGACCGCGGCCCGATCGCGAAGTACGAGTACCACCTCTGGACCGGCTGGCAGAAGGACACCTTCCCGGCGACCGTCTTCGGCCTCCTCGGGATCGGTCCCGAACCAGACGAGCGTCAGGGCGAGGGTGCGGTCCGCGAGTACTTCCGGTTGACCTCCGCTATCCGCGCCGCCCAGGCCGATGGGGCTGACGCCGCTCGCCTGGACTCGCTGATCGCCGAGCGTGCGCGCTACGAGAACGAAGTCGAGCGCTACGTGGCCGGCCTGCTCTCCGAAGCCATCCGCGACGCTGGCCTGGACCGCGGGCTGCCGCTGTTCCGGGGTGTTCGCCTTACCTGGCCGCCTGTGAACTTCGAACTGGCTGCGCCGCCCCGCCTCCTCGTCCGTTCGCCCCGGGAGCGTGTCTTCCGGGCGGACGACACGCTCTTGAGGACGGATCTGAAGCTGAGCGACATCGCCCGCATCGAGGAGGAGGCCGACAACGCGGACACGGTCTCCGTCGTTATCCCGATTGGTGGCCTCGCCGCCTATCCCGCCATCGTCTCGGGCGACCGCCAGTTCGATGACTGGCTGAACACAACGGCCCACGAATGGGTCCACCACTACCTCGCCTTCTACCCGCTTGGTGAGCAGTGGGGCAAGGGCGGCGACGCCGAACCACTGAACGAAACGACCGCGAACATCGCTGGCGGGATGATCGCTGAACTCGTGCGCAAGCGGCACCCGCTCTCGCTCCCACCCGAGGCGGACGGCCGCGGCCCATCACAAGATTGCCCCGAGCCGAAGCGGATCGACTTCACGAAGGAGATGCGCCAGGTCCGCCTCGATGTCGATGCGATGCTGGCCGCTGGCGACGTGGCCGGGGCCGAGGCGTTCATGGAGGAGAAGCGGCTCTACCTCGCCGAACACTGCGTGAACATCCGCAAGCTGAACCAGGCCTACTTCGCCTTTCACGGCACGTACGCCGATACGCCCGCCTCCTCCAACCCCATCGGCCCGAAGATCGAGCGCCTCCGCCAGCTCAGCGGCGATGTCGCGACGTTCCTCGCCGCGATGCGCCAGGTCACAAGCGCGGCCGCCCTCGATCGCACCCTCGCGGCGTTCGAAGCGGCCGCGCCGTAGCGGTGCTCGGCCTTGAGTCCCTGGAAGGACCTGACGTAAAGTAGGAATGTAAGGCTGCATTACAGGGAGGGTCCGATGCTCGCCGTCGCCAGGATCACGGCCAAGGGTCAAACCACCATCCCCAGGGGCGTTCGCGCGGCGTTGAGGGTCGCCCCGGGAGATCTGATCTCGTGGGAGTTGGAAGCCGACGGGACGGCGACGGTCCGCCGCGTCCAGCCGCTCGACATCGCCTATCTGCAGGCCACCGAGGGCACACTGACCGAGTGGGCCGGGGTTGCGGACGAGGAGGCCTACCGTAAGCTTTGAGCGGTATGCCGTGGTCCGCGTACCGTTCCCGTTCAGCGATCGCAGCGCTACAAAGAATCGCCCGGCTCTCGTGCTTTCCGACCCCGTCGCGTTCAACACGGTAGCCGGGCACTCCGTCGTGGCGATGATCACCTCGGAGGCGAATGCGCCCTGGCCGCTGGATTGCCCGGTGACCGACCTCTCGGCGGCTGGCCTACCGGCTCCCTCGCGTATTCGCTTCAAACTCTTCACGATCGACCATCGTCTGGTCCGAGGAGAACTCGGGAGACTGGCTCAGCCTGACGCGGAGAAGGTCGCGGCGAACCTGTCGGCGTTACTCGGCGGGTCACGCTGAGCGCGCGGACTCAGGCGCCCCGCAGCTCGGCGATCGCCCCGTCCGCGAACAGGATTCCGGTCGCCGAAAGCACGTTCCCGGTGAGCGCCGCCCGAGATGTCCCAAGCTCCACGGCCAGGAGATCGATCACCTGCGAGAGCGTCCGCACTCCGTCACAGGCGGCGAGGAGCCGCGCGATGAACAGACTCACCGCCGTCCCTTCCGGGCGGTCGGAGGCCGAAAGCGTGTACCCCCATTCGAAGACGCCGTCGCCGAGGACCGGCTTGCGCTCGACGGTCGCCGCCGGGTCGAGCACGGGCGTCGCCGTCAGCAGGGCGCTGCCGCCCTCGCCGGGCCGCTGCATCGCCGCCTCGAAGCGGGCGCGCCGCTCCGCGCGTTCACCGGTTATTTCGCGCACCCCCGCGAGCAGCGCCTCGGGGACCTCGCCCCGTTCCAGCACGGCCCGCTCGTAGCCCTTCGGTGTCTGCCCCGCGACGGCCCGGATGAAGGCCGACCTCGGACTCAACTCCGCATCGTCGCCAAGGATTCGCCGCGCTTCCCAGAAGTACGAATCGACCGTCCGGTTGGTCGCGTAAAAGAGCCCGGCGAGCTGGCGGAAGAGGTTGTACTGGCTGTAGTAGAGATCCTTGTAGACGGGCGCCGCCGCTGCCCCAAGCTCCTGATCGGCGAAGGCGGTGGACACGTATGCCGCCGCCATAATCCCCGCCGACAGCGCCAGGTGCACGCCCGTCGAAAAGAGCGGGTCGATGAAGCAGGCGGCATCGCCCGCCAGGATCCAGCCGTCACCGGTCACCTCGTCCGACGAATACGACCAGTCGCGAATGACGATCGGTCCCTCGGCGAGGGTCGCTTCGCGCAGCATCCGGGCGGCGTTCGGCGCCGACGCGATCTGCTCGCGAAAGAAGGCATCGACGCCCTTCGCCCGAATTCCTTCGCTGCCCACCCGGTGGTCGACAACGCTGCCGACGCTCATTCGGCCCGTATGTAGCGGGATCATCCAGAACCAGCCGTGTTCGTACGACTCGATGAAGATGTTCGTTTCATCTGGCGCGGGCAGCCGCTCACAGCCCTCGAAGTAGCCGTACACGGCCAGGTTCTGAAACTTCTCGTCAGCTTTTCGGAGGGAGAGCTTGCGCCCGATGAGTCCCGCCTGGCCGCTGGCATCGACCACGAAGCGCGCTCCGAGGCGCCCCTCGGCTCCCCCCGCGTCGGTGTAACGGACGGCCATCCGCTCCTGGCCGTTCAGCTCGACATCGAGTACGCGATGCCCCTGGCGCACATCCACGCCGTGCCGGGCGCTGTTTTCGAGCAGGATCTTGTCGAACTCCGGGCGGAACACCTGGTAGGCGTGGGGGTGCGTCTTGTTCGTCTCTCGGAAGTACCAGCTCCAGGATTCGGCGCCCGATCCCCAGACCATGGTTGCCCCGTACTTCTTCAGAAAGCCCGCCTTTTCCACCTCCGGGAGAACGCCGAGCGCCTCCAGCACGGGCAGACTGGCGGGCAAGAGCGACTCACCGATATGTTCGCGCGGGAAGTGCTCTCGTTCGAGGAGGACGACCGAATGCCCGCGCCGGGCAAGCATCGTCGCCGCTGTCGAACCCGCCGGCCCCCCGCCGATTACGATCACGTCTGGCTGTTCGCTCATGGCTACTCCCGCGAAACGTCGCTCGTTCACAGCCCGAGGCGGCACACTCCGTGCCGCACCAGGCCGACGATGCGGAGGCATTGTACCGCCACCACCACCGGACGCTCGCACCTCCCGGAAATCGCGCCGCGAATCGCATCCAGGAGGAGCCGCGTAGCGAAGCCGTCAGGCCGCGTGGCTCGTCGAACGCGCCCGGACGGCGTCTTCCACGAACTCCACGAACGAGGGAACATCGAACGGCTTCACGAAGCAGGCGAGAGCGCCCGCCTCAAACGCGAGGTCACGCTGACGTTCCGACGCGTCGGCGCTGAGGATGACCACCGGGATCTCCGCCGTTTCCGGCATCGCCCGCAATTGGCGAAGGACGTCGAGCCCGTGAATGTCCGGCAGCCGGAGGTCGAGCAGGATGAGGGCGGGCCTCACCGTTCTCGCCAGGGCAAGGCCTTGAAGCCCGGTCGAAGCGGCGTGCACATTCATTCCCGCGCGGGCGCTCAGGGCAGCCTCGATCAGCTTCAGGCTGAACGGAGCGTCGTCGATACAGAGGACCTGGGGCCGGGTGTCATCGCTTTCGGCGGCCGGCGTACGCCCCCTCGCCGTAATCGTCACCTCGCGGCCCATCGCCCAGCGAAGCCTGGCAATGATCGCCTCAATCGCTTGATCGGGGCAGTAGATGGCGGCGCTCAACTCACCCTTCGTGCTCATGCCGATGGTGTCGTAGCCGCGGAGGAGGCGCTTCAGCGCCAATGCCCAGTTCAGCTCGGTCCTGCCTGGGACGCTGAACGTCACCAGGTGGCCGGACGCGAGGCTCCTCGCCGGCGCCTTGTCGAGGATGGCCAGTCCCGTGAGCGGATGGCGTTCGGGTTGGAGAGCGACGGCACGGTCACCCCCAGAAAGCAGCTGCTGCGCCGTGAACGGGGTGACGAGGAAGTCGGCTACACCCAGTTGGAGGGCGAGGCGGACCTGCGCGGTCTGCGCCGGCGTGGCGGCGACGATGCAGCTACGCCGTTCCTCCGGCGGCAGCCTCCGCAAAAGTTCGATCGCCCGCCGCCCGGCATTCAGGCTGACGACCGCGATCGTCGGAGCGTTCGCGCCAACCCGCGCGCTGACCGCCCGGACAAGCGCCTCATCGATCGCTGACAGCCCCACGGACTCGAAGCGGACATTGTGCGTCCGGATGCCCGTTCCTTCGCCCCCATCAACCGCACGCCCGTCCTCCTGGCGCCGCAACGAGCCAGGCCAGACCGAGTTTCGAGCGTTGGCCGCACACTGCGCGCAGAAGGAATAGCTCCGGATCTGTCCGCCTTTCCGCGGCGCCGACCGGGAGGCACGCTCTTCGCCGGCCGGCAGAACGGACAGCGTGACGCAGTCCTGCACGAGGGTCGTGAAACAGCCGTCGCAGGCACGGGCCGCGGAACGTCCGCGTGCGCCGTCGCCATCGCCTCGAACGCCGGCATCCAGGCGGGCCAGCCACATTCCGCAACAGTCGTCGCAAAGCGTGAATTCCTGATCGTCTGCCAGGCTCGTCCACCCTCCATCGGAGGTCAGCCGGTAATGGCCGAACGTCCCTTCCTGGCGAGCCCGCGAAAGGCCGCAGGAGTAGCAAACCGCACTTGTTGCCTCACTCATCGCTCGCGCCTGACCGCGAATTCTCACCCGCACGCTCAATCAGTCCATGCGCTCGTTGAACGGCCACGAACGCGGCCGTGATCTCCGGGTCGAACTGCGTGCCACTGCCTCGCATGATCTCGGCGACCGCAGCGTCTTCGGCCCAGGCCTCCTTGTAGGGCCTGGTGTGGGCGAGGGCGTCGAAGACATCGGCGACCGCGACGATTCGCGCCATCGGCGAGACCTCCTCGCCCTCCAGACCGAAGTACCCTGTCCCGTCCCAGCGTTCATGGTGCGTCCCGGCGATCAGCGCCGCCGTCCGGAGGACCTGGAACTTCGAGCCGCCGAGAATCCGTTCGCCGATCGTCGTATGCGTCTTCACCTCGCGGAACTCTTCGTCGTTGAGCGGCGACGATTTCCGGAGGATGGCGTCCGGGATCCCGATCTTGCCAACGTCGTGGAGCGGCGCGGCAAGGCCAAGCAGCGTCACGTCCGCCTCGCTCATGCCGAGGTACTCGGCCGTCAGCCGGGACGCCCGTCCAACGCGCCGCGCGTGCCGTCCCGTCGTGTCATCGCGCAGGTCGCCGATCAGCGCCACCCGCTCGATCAGTTCCACCTGCGCCTCCTCGAGGTCGCGCGTCCGCGCCCGGACTTTCTCCTCCAGCGTCTGGTTCTGGCGCGCGATCTCCAGGTAGAGCCGGCGCGTATCGAGAAGGTTCGCGCAGCGTAGAGCCACTTCGCCCGGGTCGAACGGCTTCCGCAGGAAGTCCTGCGCACCCGCGTTCAGGGCTCGATTGCGCGCCTCTACGGTCACGTCGGCGGTGAGGATGAGGACCGGGAGGAACTCGCCCGCCGGTATCGAAGCCTTGATAGCGTCGAGCACCGCGAAGCCATCGAGGTGGGGCATGTGCAGGTCGAGCAGGACGAGGTCCGGCTGAAAGCTGGCGAACACCGCGAGCGCCAGCCGGCTGTCAGATTCGCCCACCACGTTCGCAAACCCGTGAACGGCGAGGATCCGTTTCAGGAGCGACACGTTCGCCGGCTGGTCATCGACGACGAGCACGCGGCCCTGGCGAACATCCGCGAGGTCGAGAATGGCGCTCATGAGGAGGCCCCTTCGGTGCGGCGGTCTACCTCTTCCAGCAGCGCCGGGATGTCGATCGGCTTGCCCGGCTCTCCCGCCTGGAGGAAGAGGGTGAACCGGCTGCCACGCCCGGGCTCGGATTCGACCTCGATCCCGCCGCCCATGGCCCGTGCGAGCGCCTGGCTCAACGCCAGCCCGAGCCCACTGCCGTCCACTCCAGGGTGTTCCCAGCCCGCCCGGTCGAACGGCGTGAAGAGCCGAGCGAGCGCCTCC
>JANMTH010000822.1:0-3260 GCA_031390305.1 Thermoflexaceae bacterium | reverse complement strand
GGCGTCGCCCCTGACGCTCCGCCACTCCTTGACTCCGTCACGCCGTTACTCCGATACCCCGCTACTCCGATACCCCGCTACTCCGCCACTCCGATACACTCGCCAGTGGAGAGGTGCCCGAGTGGTTGAAGGGAACCGTCTTGAAAACGGTCGAGGCTAATCCCCTCCGCGGGTTCGAATCCCGCCCTCTCCGCCACTTCAGGTCGTAGGCCGTACGTGCGCATTCTCATCCTCGGAAACAGCGACACCGCGGGCCTCCGGCTCGAACGGGGCGAGCGGGCGTGGCCCGACCTGCTCCGTGAAATGCGCCCCGCGGATACCGTGGAGGCGGTTCGCTTCGTGCCCATGGGCGGCGCGGTCGCCTATGTCGGCGGGAAGGCGGCCGAACTGGAGCCGGACTTCGTCGTCATCCCACTTGCCGTTTATGTCTGCGCCGTGGGGCTTGTATCGGAGAGCGTGGGACGCCGTTTTGGCCGCCGGGCGCGTTCGGCGTACCTCCGCATGGAGCGCCGGTACGACGGCGCGACGCGCCGGGAGGGTGAGCCAGGGCGCCTCAACCGTGCGGGCCAGGCAGCGGCCCGGCGCCTGCTGGGGACGGCTCCGCTGGCGCCGGCCGAGAGCGTTGTAGCCGTCTACAGCAGCCTGCTTCACGAGCTCGCGCGGCGTGAAGGGACGCAGGTGGTGGTGATGGGCGATGGCCATTTCGGCCGCGAGATCCAGCGCCAAAATCCCTCGCTCCCGGCGGTGATTGCGCGCGTCCAGGCGGCCATCCGGCCTGTCGTCGAGAGGCACCATTTCAGCTGGATCGACGCCGAGGCGGCGATGGCCGCTACGGGCCGGCGGCACGAATCGATGCACCACGACGGGGTTCACCTCTCGGCGGAGGGCCATCGGATCGTGGCGGCGCTCGTTCACGCGGCCCTCCCTGCGCTCGATTCGCGGACACGCCCTTCGCCCGCCTCCGGCGCAGCCGGGGGATAATGACGTTCTCTCGCCTGTGTGGCGGCGTCAAAGCGGTTGTGCGTTGAGTACCATCCGCGAGTGGCGTAGCATCGGCGTTGCCGCCGAGGCGGCGGAGGGAAGATCGATGCCCGCATCAGCCACCCTTGCCAGGGGCGAACGCCCCGCCCTCTACGACCGGCTGGAGGATCGCATCCTCAACCGCGACCAGCGGGGGACGAGCGATGTCTTCTACGACCTCGTCCGCGCCGAGCGGCCGTTGGCCGAGATGCTGCTCGAAACCGTGCGGATCGCCTCGCCCTACATCCACATCCCGTATCACCAGCGAATCGACAACGGCGTCGTCCGCTTCGTCAACAACGACCACTGCCTGTTGAGCGCGCGGACGGCGCTGCAGCTCCGGCGGCTGGTCGGCAAGGGGTACGAACTGGCGCCGATGGCCCAGACGATGTGGTACGTGCCAACCGGCCTCGACCCCTGGAATCAGCTGCTTGGAAACATCCCCGGGCACTATGCGCGGCGCCGCTTCCAACCGGGCGAGCCCTTCCCGGCGCCGACCTCGCACATCGCCGACCAGGAGCCGCTCTATCTGGAGGGCACGCTCGAGGAGCGGCTGAACCACTGGCTCACGCTCGTCCAGGTTGGCGATGTGATCCAGGCTTACCGCGTCTTCCTCGGCCTGCTCGAAGAAGAGGACCGCGACCGCGTCCTCGCCCAGCTCGTGTTCGCCGGGCTGATCGACGTACAGGACCGGATGTACTTCAACCGCTCGTACACGACTGGCCACCGCGCCTACCGCGCCAAAGCCACGGTCGAGCTGGCCGAGGCCGTTGGCCGCGAAAACGAACACGCCATCTTCTACGCAGGCGTGCCCGACCTCGCCGTCGGTCCGCACTGGTACTCCTCGTACGAAATGGCGGGCGAAGTCGCCTGGATTCAGCTCGCTGAGCCCGAGGAACGGCAGAAGTCGTCGATCGGCGGATCGCCCGAGCTACCTCCGGAACGCCGCCTGCTGGCCAACAGCGAGCCACTCAACGCGGCCGAGTCGGCGATGCTCGTCCATGCCCTGACGAAGGACGGCGAGCCCGCGAGCATTGAGGCGATCAGTCAGCTCCTCCTGGCGGGCAAAAGCCCGCGTTCGATCGTTGAGGCGCTCCAGGTGGCGGCTTCGAACCTGATGCTGGAGACGGGCGACCCGCGCAACTTCTCCATGCCTCAGCACACCTACCAGTACACGAACGCCCTGGCCTGGTTCTTCGATCGCTTCCGCCACCCGCACCGGATAAAGCTGCTCTACGTCGCCGCTTCCTTCATCAGCCAGACGGCGCACTGGCTGCGGGCGACGCCGGGGAACGCCGTTGGCAACACGACGCCGCTGGTAGAGGCGGGCTCGCTCTCCGGCAGGCATCTGCTCACGCGCCTCGACGACGCCCTCGTCCGCCGGAGCCCGAACGAGGCGGTCTCCTGGGTCCGCGCCTACCTCGATGCTGGCCACGGCCGCCGCCCACTCGTCCAGACGCTCGCCCTCGGCGCGGCCAAGCATGGGAACGATACGCACAACCAGGAGCTCGCCCTCTGCTTCCTCGAGGACTACCCGAAGAACAGCAACGCGAACCGCGATCTGCTGTTGCTGGCCTGCGCTCACCACACCGCGGGGCACATCAAGTACGGAGATTCGCTGGAGCCGTTCCGCCGCTTCGCCGAAGCTTTCGGCATCGAGGCGGACCAGGACTCCGCGGGCGACGCCGATCCGTCTGAGGCGTTGCTGGAGGAGTGACCGCGCCGTAGCCGCGACCCACCGGGGTCGCCTACCGCCCCAACCTGGCAGACGCTGGTCCTTCTCATGTGGTGCCAGCGGCTAACCCGACGGTGATCGCGCGCCGTCGTCGGATCGGACATACAGCGCGCGCCCCTCCTTCAAGATCTCGTCCCGGAACTCGGCGCCGACGTCACCAGGTATCGACGTTCCGCCGCTTCTTCCCGTGGCGCGGCAACGGCGCCGGCACGGAACGGAGGCCGTTGAGGAGCCACTTCCGCGTCTCCATCGGGTCGATCACGCTGTCGACGCCGAACGAGACGCCCTGGTGGATCGCCTTGCTCCGTTCGTAGGCCCGTTCGACGAGATGGTTGTATCGGGCCAGCCGTTCCTTCGGGTCTTCGATCCCCGCGAGTTCGTTGCGGAAGCCGAGCTTGACCTGTCCTTCGAGGCCCATGCCCCCGAATTCGCCCGTTGGCCAGGCGACGGCGAAGAAGGGCTCCTTCATGCTGCCGCCCGCCATCGCCTGCGCGCCGAGGCCGTA
>JANMTH010000813.1:0-7269 GCA_031390305.1 Thermoflexaceae bacterium | reverse complement strand
GGGCTCTTCGCCGGCCGTACCGCCATCGTCACTGGCGGAGGGCGGGGCATGGGCCGGGCGATCGCGCTGCGCTTCGCCGAACTGGGCGCGAACGTCACCATCGCCGGCCGCCACATCGAGACGCTCGCGGCCACCGCCATGGAGATCGAGGCCCTGGGGGCGAAGGCGCTCGCCGAGGTGACCGATATCCGCGAGACGGGCCAGGTCGAAGCAATGGTAGCCGCTACGCTCGAACGGTTCGGGCGGATCGACTTTCTCGTGAACAACGCCGGCGGCCAGTTCCCGGCGCGCCCCTCGGAGATTTCGGACCGCGGCTGGCGTTCGGTGGTGGACCTGAATCTGAACGGTACCTGGAACGTGATCAGCCGGGTCGCTCCCCACCTCATCGCCCAGAAATCCGGAGCCGTCGTGAACATCGTCCACGTCTACTCGTTCGAACGGGGCGCGCCGCCGTTCCTTCATTCCGGGGCGGCGCGAGCGGGCGTGGTGAGCATGACGCGGACGCTGGCGAACTACTGGGCCCGCCACAACGTGACCGTGAACGCCCTCGCGCCCGGCTCCATCGCCACCGAGGGATTGCGGGAGAAGGAGTACGCCCAGCTGGGCACCCCGGACTACGAGAAGCACCAGGTGGCCGACATCCCCGCTCACCGCCTCGGCGAACGCGACGAGATGGCGGAGATCTGCGCCTTCCTCTGTTCGCCCGCCGCCCGCTACATCAACGGAGCGGCGATCGTCGCCGATGGCGGGCAGGTGCTCGGCAACTGGACGGACGTGTGGGACATGGACCAGCCGTAGGCGTCAGTCGTCGTAGGCGTCGCGGCGGTTGAGGACGGAAAGAATGTAGATCTGGTCGCCGTCGAGTTGGAACCGCACGCGCCAAATCACCGACTCGCAGCCGCCAACGGTTCTCCGAACCCGCGAGCTTTCGGATGTCGCCACTGAAATCCCGTTCGAGAGCCTGAACGGCCGTCACGATGCGAGGGATCTGCCGGACGTTCTCACGCGTCAGGCCGCTCAGGTTCACCACGGCCGCCATGGACCACGTGGCCTTATGCGCCACGCTTGAGCAACCGGGTGAGCTCCTCGGTTGAAACGGCTTTTCCGGCGCGAGCCTCTCGCACGGCAGCGTCATCCGCGCGGCGCTCGCCGTCTGTGTACGGCTCGTCGTCCAGAGGCGCCTCGTCAAGTCTTCGGAGCGACGCCGTTTCGGAGATGATGGAGAGCGCTTCGCTCGCCCTCGCGAGGTACTGCTCGTCGAGTTCGTCTACTAACCGGTGAAGCGCCTCACGGGTAGTCATAGCCATATCGTATCAGAGCGCGACCGGCCGAGGCTGTCCGGGACATGCGCGGCGGGGACGGTCAGTCATCGTAGGCGTCGCGGCGGTTGTCCAGCGATACGATGACCACGAGGTCACCTACGCGAGTGAACTGCAACCGAAAGTCCCGGGCACGAATCCTCCAGCGGTCGTCGCGGCCCGAGAGCTTCTTGACGTCAGGGCGTCCGCCCCGTTCGAGCTGTCTCACCGCCGCCACTATCGCATCCGCGGAGCGTCGATCGTTCCTTGAGAGGCTCAGAAGGTCTTCTACCGGATCGCTCAGCCAGTGAACGTCCCTGGCCATGAATCAGGCGACCCTTGAGGGGGTCGTGCTTTCAGTCGCCCGGCTCGCGAGCATCCGGGCGTGAGCCTCGTCCGCCACGCGCATCTCCTGCTCTGAGATCTCCTCGTCCTCAAGAGGGGCGAAGTCCAAGAAGTCCCAGGAGTCCGGCTTCAAGATAGACGAAAGCGCCATGGCGGCCGTGTGGAGCTGCTCCGTCGGCAGGCTCTCTATCATCTCATGCAAGATATCGCGGCTGACCATCGAGCGATGATACCACGCGTTGCGACGGCGCGACGCCCTCCCTCCCTTCGCGTACACTCCCGCATCATGCCCGACCGCCGCTCCTTCGGCGCCCAAATGCTTCGCCCCGCGCCCGGCCTCGTCGTCGCGCCGCTGGCGCTCGACGCCCTTTCGGCGGCGCTGGCGAAGCGCGTCGGGTTCGATGCCGTCTACCTCGGCGGTGGTGGGCTCGGCTACCAGCGGGCCGTGACCGAGGCGCTTTTGACCGCCACGGAACTGGCGGAGGCAACCCGCGCAATCACCGAGCGCGTCGATATCCACGTCGTCGTCGATGGCGGCATCGGCTTTGGCGACGCTGTCCACATGGCCCGAAGCATCCGCCTCCTCGAACAGGCGGGCGCGGCAGCCGTCGAGATCGAGGACCAGGTTGCGCCCAAGCGCGTGCACCACCATAAGGGCCACGAACACCTCGTTCCGCCCGAGGAGATGGCCGGCCGCATCCGCGCCGCCGTCGATGCCCGCCACGACCGCGACTTCCTCGTCATCGTCCGCTGCAACGCCTTTTCGCACGAGGGCATCGGCCCCACCATCGAACGGCTCGCGATCTACGAAGCGGCGGGCGCCGACCTCTTGATGCCGATGCCCCGTGGCGACGAGCAGTTCGCCGCCGCAACCGCCGGCTCGAAGACGCCCCTCGCCGCGATGGTCATCGGGCCGGGCCGCCCCGCCACCGAGATGACGCTCGCTGGCTACGCCCTCTCGGTGGATCCGATGAGCGCCCAGGCCCTCGCCTTCCGGGCGATGAAAGTGGGCTACGAGGGCATCCTCGCCGGCCGGGGATTCGGCATGAGCGGCCCGGAAGTGCTCGCCGTCATCCACGAAGTGGGCGAGACGATCGGCATCGAGGCCCTTTACGCGATCGAGGCGCGGACCACCGAACGGGAGCTGTACGAATGACCATCCGCACGGAACGGGACGGCCACATTCTGACGATTACGATCGACCGGCCGGAGGCGATGAACGCCCTCGCCCCGGAGATGATGTTCCAGCTCGAAGACGCCTTCACGGAACTGCGGGACGACGATAGCCTGCGCGCCGGAATCGTCACGGGCGCCGGAGACCGCGCCTTCTGCGCCGGCGCGGACCTCGGGCGAATGGCGGACCCGGCCGTGCGCGCCAACCCCCGCCGGCTGAAGCTGTTCACAGGGCTGGACGTGATGAAGCCGATCGTCGGCGCAATCAACGGGCACTGCCTCGCTGGCGGCCTCGGCCTCGCCCTCCTCTGCGATGTCCGAATCGCGAGCGAGAACGCGACCTTCGGCTGCATGGGCACGGCCCGTGGCATCCTCCCCGGCGCGGGCCAGACGGTGCGTCTTCCGCGCGTGATCGGCCAGGCGAACGCGATGTGGCTGCTGCTTTCGGCAGAACGGATCCCCGCCGCGGAGGCCCTCCGCATCGGCCTCGTAAACCGGGTCGTGCCCCAGGGCAAGGCTCTCGAGGCGGCGCGCGAGTGGGCGGCTATCCTCGCCAGCCGCGCCCCCCTCGCCGTGAAGGCGACGAAGGAATCGGCCCTGCGCGGGCAAACGCTCCCGTTGGCGGACGCCCTGAGGCTCGAAGGCGAAATCGCGGCGCCAGTCATGGCCTCCGAAGACGCCCAGGAGGGCATCCGTGCCTTCAACGAGAAGCGCGCGCCAGAGTGGAAGGGGCGCTGAGCGCTTTCCGTGAAGTCCGGTGCACGGACCGCTACGATGGAGCGATGGAAGACCCAACCATCCCGCCCGGCCTCGGCCCGGAGGCCCACCGCGAGTTCGTCGCCCGGATGCGAGCGGCGGCCGCCGCCGAGGACGCGGAGGCGCGAGCCGCGGAATGGCGCAATCGCACCCCGGAGGAGCACGGCGCCGCGCTTGTGCGGGTGCTGCGGCTGAGCGCGGCGATCCAGCGCTCTCGACCCCAACCGGCCGAGCGCGAGCCGCTTCTGCTGCCCGAAGCGCTCCGCCTCCACGCCGTCAGGCACGGGCGGCTGCCGCCACGGGAGGGTGACCCTGTTCCCGAACGCTGAGCTGGTGCCTGGATAAGGCGTGCGGCCTTAATGCGTGGAAATGCGGGGAATGCGGGGAAATGCGGGCTTCCCGGTTGTCCTACTGGAGTTCGCGTTTCCAGCTCGCGCCCATGCCGTGTCCCTCGCCCGAGACCAGCCCCAACCCTCGGAGAAACCTCAAGTCGTCACGAAGCGTCGCCGGAGCCACCGGCTCGCTCAGGGCCTCACGGATCTCGCCCAACCGGCGGGGACGCGCGTCGGCAAGCACCTGTAGAATGGCCCGTCGTCGCTCTGATAGGTCGTGGCCAACTCGCTTTGGAGCCTCGTACCTTGCGGGGCGAAAGCGCACTGAGACCGCGCCAGCCATCGTCTCAATCTCGGGTCGCGGAAGGCCTGCGAGTTCAGAGAGTTCGACGATCTTGATGGTTCCACGTCCCCACGTCTCGATGAACCCACGTCGGAACAGTATATTCGCGATTAACGGATTCCACGGCATGGACTCGTGCGTCACATACAGGTCCTCGGGGCGCAACCCGAAGTGCAGTGGCCCGGAGGAAGTGATCTCGAGCCGGTCGTCGTAGACGCCGATCCCGACCGAACCTCCGCCGATCGCGTAATCGCGGTGACAGAATGCGTTTGCCAAAGCCTCCCTCAGGGCGGCTGGGGGATAAAGCGGCTCGTCCTGCCGATCCAGCCGTCCCGAGACGATGCGACTTGCGACGGGTACGTTTTCCAGAAGGAACCGCTCCGCATGGCGAATCAATTCAAACATGTGTCCATGGAAACGGCGATTGTCTTCGAACTCTGAGCGATCGACTCCGCGAAAGCGGCCCACACGCAGCAACGCTTGAGGGAAGTCTGGGAGGAGCCTATCACTGCGCCCAAACAGAATTACCGCACCACGAATCAACTCGCCTTCGCGCATCAGGCCAAACCCGCGGAGAATCTCGGCAGGATCTCTGGTGCCAGGGTCCTCCGCACGTCCGCGCCGGATTGATTCTTCCAGGGTCGTCACAACCTCGTGCACGTCCAAGTCCGCGACGGACCAGCCGCGGGCCGTCTGATTCTCCCAGCGTTCGCTTCCGTGATGTTGTTCCAGGAGCAGCCGATTCTGTTGTTCAGCGGTCGCCTCGACTGTCGTGGGTCCGACTCGCAAGTAAACTTGGCCTCGATATCGGTACGGCCGGTTTTGACCACGACCCGCGCGAACGACGATCACGGATCGGCCCTCCACGACCTCGATCCGGTCGATCTCCA
Source organism: Thermoflexaceae bacterium (assembly GCA_031390305.1). Classification (GTDB taxonomy): domain Bacteria; phylum Chloroflexota; class Dehalococcoidia; order Tepidiformales; family Tepidiformaceae; genus JANMTH01. Next base: position 2,132 of record JANMTH010000813.1, on the reverse strand, counting down.
CAAATGGCCGCGGATCGATCCGGGTTACCTCTGCGCTGATGTCCGCCAAGGTCCCGTCCGTGACCTGTTGCCCGACGAGTTCGCCAGAAGGGGTGACCCCGAAAAGCACACTACCGCCGCGACCATTGAGCATCCCGCAAAGCGTTTTCGCTCCCTGGCTGCGCTGTCCTGTCGTGGTCTTGAACTCGGCGGTCTCGGATTCTCCTGCCACCACGAGCTGCCGCACGTCTTCAAGTTGCATTGAGCGAATCATACCGGACGAACGAACTGGCGGTGGATCGGCCTGAGCCCTAGGCCCGCGGCAGGCCGAAGCCACGTGTCGCGATGATGTTGCGCATCACTTCGTTCGAGCCAGCGCCAAACGTCGGCATCACGGCGGCCCGGTAGCCTTGCTCGATTCGCCCGCCGATGGGAGCGCGCGGGTCGTCTGGTGTGAGTTGGCCGTGGAGGCCGAGCATCTTCGTGCCCGCGTTCATCAGCCGTTGCATCATCTCGGTGCTGAAGATCTTGACGATGCTCGCTTCGTGGTTCGCGTGTTCGCCGCGCTTGGCCATCGCCAGGATGCGGTAGCTGAGCTGCTGGAGCACTTCGAGCTGAACTTTGAAATCAGCCAGCGTATGCCGCACGTGTTCGTCGTCGAAGGGACGGGCGCCCCCGGCGGCTGGCGTCTTCGCCCAGGCGAGGAGGCCATCGAAGGCGGCACGAACGCCCGAAACCGTGAAGATGCTGATCCGTTCGTTGTCGAGCGCGTGGGCCGCGTAGTACCAACCGCGGTTCTCTTCCCCCACCAGGGCCGAACGGGGCACGCGGACGTTGTCCCAGTAGACCTCGTTCGTGCGGTAGCCGCCGAGCGTCCAGATCGGCTTCACCGTTATCCCGGGCGACTTCAGATCGACCAAGAACATGGAGATTCCGCGGTGCTTTGGGGCGTCGGGGTCGGTGCGGGCGGCCAGCCAGACGTATTCGGAGCGATGGGCCGAGCTGGTGAAGCGCTTGATCCCGTTCATCACGTAGTCGTCGCCATCGTGCGTGGCACGAAGCTGGAGCGAGGCGAGGTCGGTCCCGGAGTCCGGTTCCGTATAGCCAAGGGCAAACTCGACATCGCCAGCGGCGATCGGCGGGAGGAAGCGCTCTTTCTGTTCGTCCGTGCCGAACTGCATCAGCACGGGCGCGACCTGTTGGACAGCGACGGTGGCGTGTGGTGCGCCGACATAGTTCAGCGCCTCTTGGAAGAGGTACTGCTCTTCGTAGGGGCGCCGCTTGCCGCCAAACTCCGTCGGCCAGGACATGGTGAGCCAGCCCCGCTCGGCGAGCTTCTTGCGGAAGCCGCGTTCGGCGTCGTAGGAATCGGCGTGGTCACGCTGGGCCAGGCGTTTGTCCATTCCCCACTCGGTGTCGAGGAAGGCGTGGATCTCGGCCTCGAAAGCACGGGCTTCCGGCGAAAAGGTGAACTCCATGGGATCCTCCGGCGGGTGGCGGTTCGGCCGTCACTGTACCGCGTGGAGAGCGCGCGTGGGAGTGGCGGAACTACGAATCCGCGCCTAGCCGCCCGCGATCTTCGCCTTCAGGCCGAGCTTCGTTACCTCTTCCATCAGGCGCTCGCGATGGTCACCCTGGATGATGAGGGTGCGGCCTTCGCGCGTTCCGCCGGTCCCGAGGCTCTGCTTGAGCCGTTTCAGGGTCGCTTCGAGTTCGGGTTCGGCGCCGGGGAGGCCGGTGATCAGCGTCGCCGTCTTCCCGCCACGGCCCTTCTTGTCGCGCTGAATGCGGACGATCCCGTCTTCCGGGACGCGCTGGCGGCCGGCTACCGGCGCCGGTGGAGACGTGGGAAGTTTGCGATTGTGGGGGAGTGGGCGTACGCGTCCGCCATCGGTGGAATAGACCAGGTGGGAACCGCTGTTGGCGTGCCCTTCGGCCGGTGTCATCGTCCCTTAACCCGGCCTCTTGCCAACGCGGGAACCGAGTTCGTGAAGCTCGTGCCGGTAGACGGCGAGGTCCGTCGCGGGAAGCCGGTTCTCGCGCAGCTGACGGGCCACATCCGGCCGGGTTGGGTTGTAGCCGCGCTTTTCGAGCGTCGTTAGCTCGCGCCCGGCGATACCGAAGTACTCCTCCAGGCCACGGGTCGCATGCGA
>JANMTH010000771.1:0-2249 GCA_031390305.1 Thermoflexaceae bacterium | reverse complement strand
GCGGATGTCCTGCTGGGGTGTGCGATGCGGCAAAGCCTCTGCTCGCTCGACCGCGGCAATCGCGTAGCCCCGCTTGCGCGCCGTCAGCTTAGCCCGGAGGTCCGCCACGTTTTCCATCAGTCCAGTATACGCGGCACCGGCCACCCGCCGCTCAGTTCACGCTCTTCGCTTTGCCTTCCCAGTAGGGCTTGCGCAGCTCCGTCTTGAGGATCTTGCCGGGGCCGCTCTTGGGCAGGGGTTCGGACCGGATGACCACCTCTTTCGGGCATTTGTAGCCAGCGATGAGGCCGCGGCAGTGCTCGATGATCTCGTGGCCGGTGACGGTGACGCCGTCGCGGGGGACGACGACGGCGAGGACGGCTTCGCCCCACTTCTCGTCGGGGATGCCGATGACGGCCGCTTCGAGGACGGCGGGGTGCTCGAAGATCGCGTTCTCCACCTCCGTGGAGTAGATGTTCTCGCCACCCGAGATGATCATGTCCTTGGCCCGATCGACGATGTAGACGAAGCCCTGCTCATCGACGGTGGCGACATCGCCGGAGTGCATGTAGCCGTTCTGGAGCGCCGCCGCCGTCTCTTCGGGGCGCTTCCAGTAGCCGAGCATGACGTTCGGGCCGCGCATCCAGACCTCGCCGACTTCGCCGGGCTTCACATCGAGGCCGGTCTCCTGGCTGACGACGCGGACTTCGACGCCGGAGATCTCGCGGCCACAGCTCGCGAGGCGGCGCATGTCGGCTTCATCGCCATCGAACTTCAGCCACTCCTTCTTCCAGGCGGTGGCGAGCGGGGCTGTCTCGGTCATGCCGTAGGCCTGAACGAGAATCGGCCCGAAGATCTTGACGGCGGCGAGGAGGCGATCGACGGGCATGGGCGAGGCGCCGTAGAGGACCACTTCGAGGCTGCTCGTGTCGAAGTCTTTCACGGCGGGGAAGTTGACGACGAAGTTGATCATCGTTGGGACAAGGATCGTCTTGGTGACGCGATGGTGGGCGATCGCCTCGAGCGTGCCCTGGGGCGAGAAAGCCGAGATGAACACGTGGACGCCGCCGACCATGGTGAGGGCGTAGCAGGCCCAGGCGTCGGCGAGGTGGAACATCGGGGCACGTGGAGCCAGGTGTCGTGCTCATCGAAGCCGATGGTCATGATCGCGTGCTGGGCGTTGGAGACGACGTTGCGCTGGCTGAGCATCACGCCCTTGGGAAGCCCGGTCGTGCCCCCGGTGTAGCAGAGGTCGAGCATCTCGTCTTCGGACCATTCGCGAACAGAACGGTCGAGCGGGGCGTTGGCGGCGACGAGCTGGTCGTAGTCGATCGTTCCGGGCGCTTCGCCGTTGAGGAGGATGATGTGCTTGAGGGCGGGCGTGCCGGCCTTGAACTGTTCGTAGATGGGGAGGAACTCTGGGCCGAGGATGAGGGCCTTAATCTCGCCATCGTTGAGGATGAATTCGAGTTCGTGGGCGGCGAGGCGGGTGTTCAGGGGCGCGAGGGGCATGCCGGCGATATCGGCGACGAAGTAGGTCTCCCAGTAGCGGTGGGAGTTGTTGGCGAGGATGGCGATGTGGTCGCCCGGCTGGAGGCCGAGGGAGAGAAGCCCGGCGGCGAGGCGGTGGACGCGTTCCGAGGCCTGGCGATAGGTGTAGCGCACGTCGCCATCAATGATGGCCGTCTTATCGGGCCAGAGTTTGACGGCATGCTTGAGGATGTCACGTAGCAGCATCGGGTTCGCTCCGGGGGGACGAATAGTGGCCCATCGTACCATTCGCACCCGGTTAGGCGGGCCAACCAAAACGCAAAGGATCGAAAGGCCCAAAGGCGGTGAGAGCCGTCCTCCCTACTGTCCTTTGTTGCTTTGCACCTTTGCGTTTCCGCATGGAGCGCCGGGATGGAACCACGAAACCACGTAACCACGAAGGCACGAAGGAGATGAAGGTCACGAAGAGCTTGGGGAGCGTCCCGTCTTCTCTGTCGCTCGCGGCGCCTCCTGTTCAGCCGAGGAAGCGGCGCATGATCGGCCTGGTGGGTGTGCGGCGGGCGACCTCTTCGAAGCCGCGGGCGGCGAAGGTTGAGGCGAAGCCGTGGAAGCCGGCGGCGTCATCGACGCGGTCCCGTGGTGGCTCGACGGGGTAGCCTTCGAGGAGCCGGGCGCCGTGTTCGGCCGCCCAGGCTGCGGCGGCTTCCAGAAGCTGGGCCTGGAGGCCGAGACCGCGAAAGCTCCGGTGCGTGAAAAAGCAGGGGATGGCGCACGCCTCC
>JANMTH010000750.1:0-8464 GCA_031390305.1 Thermoflexaceae bacterium | reverse complement strand
CAACCATCGGCCTGGAGCGCGAAGGCCAACCGCCAGGGCACTCCGATCAGGTCCTTGGGCTTCAAGCCTTCGGGGGTCGGAGGCCGATACTGCATTTCCCGAGCCGGGTTCTTCCGGTCCGGCGCCCGCCATGTCCGGTTGCCGCTGGTATAGGAGTCCCCAATGTTCAGCCAGAGCGTGCCATCCTGCGAAAGCACTCGGCGAACCTGGCGGAACACGCGTACCAGCCGCGAAAGGTAGTCATCAAGGCTATCTTCGGCGCCGATCTGCTCGGCGCGTTCCAGACCGTAATCGCGAAGGCCCCAGTACGGCGGACTCGTGACGCAGGTCCGCACGCAACCATCGGGCAGTGCCTCCAGCGCGGCCTCGGCATCTCCCACCAGGATGCGGGAATGGCGCAAACCGCGGTGACTCTCAAGAGGGACCTCCACCTCCGGGTGCTCCGCCCCTGGAGGCCACATCTCCAAGGATCGTTGAGACGCTTGAGGTGAGGAAGTCCTAGCACGCATGTTCGGCTCATTCTCTGGCATCGTTCGGGCCAACGCAAGGGCCCGGCCACCGGGGGCAGCGCGGACGAGTGGTCCGAGCCTGAATCCCCCGGAGATGGCCGCGAAGACCCGAATGCCCTCGGACTGACCCACAATAGCCACTCAGTTTTCGCTACGTCTGCCGACAACCGGAACATGAAGTTTCTCGGCAAGTGGAACGAACGTCGCGGTGTCGAACGGCTGATCCGGAACGGGGTCGGCGTCAAAGAGTCTCGCTGGGCGCTGGCCCCATCGAACTTCGATGGCGAATCGCGGCCCCTCGCCGGGCACATCCTGGCCTGGGTGAAAGAGGCGATGGGCGATATGCGCCGCCCCAACGGCATCGACCACGTCGCCGTCGCCCTCGCCTGCCGTGATGAGCACGGAAACGTCGTCTGCAGCAATTCGCTCGGCGTCATGCGCCCGGGCGCGTTCTACAGCCAGGAAGGCGCCGACCGGATCGCGGCCTTCCTCGATGATGTGGAAGCCGTCGCCCCGCAGCGGCGAAAGGAGATCGTCGGCGCGGTACTCTGCCTTGGCGATGTTGCCTACGCGCTCCAGAGCGCACGCGCGGCGTAGCGGGCGCCGCCGGGATTCGTTCGCCAATGTACGGAAGACCGTGCGAAGGCGTGAATTTCCCGCACACCTTTGGCGCCGGTACACTACGCCCCATGGCAACAATCGAACCGGCGCGAGCCAAAGCGGCGATCGACCAGCAGCTTGAGCGGATTCCCTGGCTCCGGGGCACCGGCCCGAACCCGTTCGATTACGGGATGTGGGACGAACGCACGCAGGAGCTGTTGGCCCAGATCTTCGGCGCCGCCTCCCCGGAAGTCGAACGATACCAGCAGGCTGCGGGCACGCGCGGCCGCCTGCCCGGCGTCCGCGGCGAAGCCGAGGACATGACGCTGAATATCCACGGCCAGTGGGGCATCCTCGGGCGGCTAAGCCGGGCGGAAGTCGTGCTCAAGGAGCTCTCCCTTGGCCAGGCCGCGGCGCGAGTTTAACCGGCCAGCGGCCTCCCGCTTCGCATCCGCCTCCCATCGAACGCCGGCCGCTGTTTTAACCGAAGCCCCAGCGCGCGGGTTCGAAGGCGTCTTCGAACAGGGCCGGGAAGCGTTCCCGCAGCTCCGCTTCGAGGAGCGCGTAGCGGAGGCCGAACGGCTCGCTGTCGAAGGCCTCCGTGGTCATAATCACGGCGTCCTCTCCGTTGTCGGCGTAGTACTTCTTGCGCAGGCCGACATCGTGGAACCCGTACTCGTGGTAGAGGGCGCGGGCGGGCGTGTTCGAGGCACGCACCTCGAGCGTCGCCTCGTTCATCGCCGCATCGGCGGCGATCGCGACCAGGGCGTGCACAAGGAGCCTCCCGTATGCGTTCCGCCGCTCTTCGGGCCGGACCGCGACGGTGACGACGTGCGCCTCATCGACCATCAGCCAGAGCCCGGCGAAGCCAAGCGCCTGTCGATCTCCCGGTTCGCCATCCCGTTCAAGGAGGACGTAGCGGGCGCGGCCGTTGTGAGCGATTTCGTGCTCGAACGCGGTTGGCGGCCAGCCGGTGGTGAACGCCGCCTGCTCAATCGCTCGCACCGTCTCCAGGTCCTCGATCGTGACGCGGCGGAGACGAAGGGCGGACGGCATCACGCCATGGTACCGGACCAACACCGCCTCAAGAAAAGCGCCCGAAGCCGCCGGGATTGTCTTTCCGCTCCCGCTTCCCGTAGGGTCGTTGGCGCGGAGGGGTCGATGCGCGCGCTTATCGTGGCCAACGGCGACATGCCAGCGCACGAGCTGGTGCGCCAACTGGCGGAAGAAGCGGATTTCGTGCTCGCGGCCGACGGTGGCGGGGATCGGGCGATCGCCGCTGGCGTGGTTCCCGAACTCGTCGCTGGAGACCTGGACTCGCTGAGCGATGCGGCACGGGAACAGCTCGGAGCGGCGCGGCTACGCCGCATCGCCGACCCCGAAACAACGGACCTGGAGAAGGTGATCGCCGTCGCCCTTGAGCGCGGAGCGACAACGATCGTGATCTGCGGCGCGGGCGGCGGCCGGGCCGATCACGCCCTGGCGAACCTCAGTGTCCTCGTCCGATTCCGCGGACGGGCGGCGATCAGCATCATCGACGACCTTTTCACGATCCGGCTGGTGGATGGCGAGACCGCGATCGAGCGGCCGGCCGGAACCGTCGTCTCGCTCGTCGCCATCGGCCGCTGCGAAGGCGTAACGACCACGGGGCTGCGCTGGCCGCTCGAAAACGCGACGCTCGAGTTCAGCCCACGCGGGATCCACAACGAGGTGGCGGCCAGCGTCGCCTCCGTCCGTGCCGCCTCGGGCGACCTCTTGCTGTTCGAAGGGCGGTGGGTGGAAAAGCACGGGTAAAGCCGGGCGCTCCATTCGCCAGCCACCCGTCACCCCGGGTAATCGTTCCTCCATTGGTTGAGTGAAGGCAGCGCCGGAGCAACCGGCAGCCTCACACACTAAGGAGACAACCACCATGAAGATCTCGAGCCGGCTGCTCGCCGTTGGAATCACCGGCCTCCTGGCCGTCGGAATCGCCGGGTCCGTCCTGGCACAGAACCCGCCCCCACCGGGCGACGGCCAATCGCCCACCACGCAGGAGGGCGGCCGTGAAGGCGGCCGCCAGGGTGCCCGTCACCGCGCGGGCAAGGGCCTCCTGAAGAACGCCGCCGAGACCATCGGCATCGAAGTCCGGGCCCTGGCCGAAGCGCTGAAGAGCGGCAAGACCATCGCCCAGGTGGCGACCGACAACAGCGTCGATCCGCAACTCGTCATCGACAACGCCATCGCCGCCGCCAACGAGCGGATCGACGCGGCCGTAGCGGCCGGCAAGATCCCCGCCGAACGGGCCGCCGAGATGAAGGCGAAGGTCGCGGAGAAGATCACGAAGGTCGTGAACGAAGGCCATCCGAAGCGCGGAGAAGGCGAGCGGCCAGCGCGCCCCGCTAACTAAGCGAACGAGCCCCTCCCCCCAGGGCAACGAAGGCCCCGGTCACGATGACCGGGGCCTCTTCGCGTGGCGGAGGCGCGCCGCGCCCGTTAGCTCGGTTTGAAAGCGACGACGTTCGCCGAAGCCACGCCCTTGCCACGGGGGTACTCGGTGGCCACGGAGGTCACGTCGCCGAAACCAGCTCCGGCGATCTTCCCGACGTACTCAGACTCGAGGAGGGCGCCCGCGATACAGCCGGCCCACTGCTCGATGTCGTCCTTTACCTCCTGGGGCACGGGACGGGTCCAGACGATATCCGAGACCTGGAGCCGGCCGCCGGGCTTGAGGACGCGAAACGCCTCGCGGAAGACCTGGTCCTTGTCGGGCGAGAGGTTGATCACGCAGTTCGAGATGATGACGTCGATGCTGGCATCGCCGATCGGCAGCCGCTCGATTTCGCCAAGCCGGAACTCAACGTTCGTTGCGCCGATCTTGCCGGCGTTCTTGCGGGCGAGGGCGATCATCTCGGGCGTCATATCGACGCCGTATACCTGGCCGGTGGGGCCGACCATCTTCGCCGCAAGGAAGCAATCGATGCCCCCTCCCGAACCGAGGTCGAGCACCGTTTCGCCGGGCTGTAGCGCGGCGATCGCTGTCGGGATGCCACAGCCGAAGGAGACATCAGTCACCGTCGATGGGAGGTCCGCGATATCGGTTTGCGCGTAGAGGCCGGCGATCTGCTTGATCTGGACATCGGTCACACTCTCCGTCTCGCAGCAGGCTTCGCCGGAAGCGGGTGTAACGTCGATCAGGGCGATCGTCTCCAAGGCGTCGTTCTCGCAGCAGTCGGGGCCACAACAGGCGGCGGCACCAGCGGCGGTGGTCTCCATCAGGACGGGCCGGACGCGGTCGGCGTAGGCCCTGGAGACGGATTCCCGGATTTCGTCGGCTGTTCGGGTGGTCATGGTTGGTTCCCTTCATTGTATCGCAATTTTGCGATTGGGCTCGTATCGTAAAATTACGATACAATGAAGGCGGAGTCAAGACCGTTCATGAAAACCATCGAAAACCTGACCCGTGAAGAAGAGCGAGCGGCTGAGGTTTTCCGCGCCCTCGGCAATCCCGCCCGCTTACGAATCGTCACCGAACTGGCGCGGCGCAACGTCTGCATCACGGGCGACCTCGTGAATGCGCTGCCCCTGGCACAGTCCACCGTCTCCCAGCACCTGAAGGTGCTGAAGGAGGCCGGGATCGTGCAGGGCAGCATCGAGGGCGATCAGTGTTACTGCCTCGCCCCGGACGTCCTCCGCTGGCTGGCGGCGTTCTGCACCGAACTCTGCTGCCCGGCCGAGGCTGGCGATACTCCGGGCTGCGGCCCGGCCAGCCGTCGGCCTGGCTGATCGCGAGGCCGTCACCTCGCGGCGCAATCACGCCATTGTCGTGTTGAGGCCACCACCATGGCCAAAGAGGTGATTGTCATGTTCTTCCTGCGACGGCTCTTCTTCCACCGCTCCTTCGGCCTGCGGCGCCGTGTGATGAGGCGCCGAATCCGCCGTCGCCTGTAACCGGTCCCGAGCCCCAGGGTACGGCCCCGTCCCCGCGATTCGCATGCCGACGCCTGGCTCAGCGGTCGAAGACGCGGACGTGAAGGCTTCACTTCAGCGGCGAAGGTCTTTGAGGAAGTCGAGCATCAGCACGTTCACCTGCTCCGGGTGCTCCTGCTGGGTCCAGTGGGCACAGTTCTTGATCTGTTCGATGCGAAGGTCCGGGATCCATTGGCGCATCGGCTCGGCCTGCGCGGGCGTGAGGATCAGGTCGTTCTCCGCAGTGATCATCAGCGACTTGATCCGGATCGTGTGGTCGGCGAGCGCTCGCGCCTCCTCCCAGGAGTAGTCGATCGCGCGGTACCAGTTCAGGCCACCCGTGAAGCCGGTCCGCTCGAAGGTGCGGACGTAGACATCGAGTTCCTCCTCCGTCAGCACACAGCCGCCGGGCTGAAGGTTCTTCGTCACGCCGCTGGCATCGCCGCCGAGCGTCGCGAACGTCCAGAGGTTCTGAGCGTGGGACGCGCGGTGGAACATGTCGCGGAGGAAGGCCCGCGGGTTCGCTTCGAGCTCGGCTTCGGCCTGGCCCGGCGCCTGGAAGTAGAGCATGTAGTAGCCGCGGTCGCCCTCGCCGAAGGCCTGGTGGAGCAGTTGCGTCGTCGGCACGGGCGCCGGCGGCCCGCCATACGGCGTGTTCAGGCCGATAAGCCGCTCGGTGCGTTCCGGGTAACGCAGCCCGAACTGCCAGACGTGGTAGCCGCCCCAGTCGTGGCCAACGACGACCGCCTTCTCGATGCCGAGCGCATCCAACAGGCCCGCGATATCGGCGCAGATGTTGCTTGTACGGTAGTCACGCGGGTCGCCCGTGCGGTCCGTCTCGCCGTAGCCCCGCATGTCTGGCGCGATAGCGCGGAAGCCGTTGTCGGCGAGAAAGGTGAGCTGGTGGCGCCACGAATACCAGAGCTCAGGGAAGCCGTGACACATCACGATCGGGAAGCCCTCGCCCGCCTCGGCGACGTGCATCTGGATGCCGTTCGTTTGGACCATGTGCTGCTTGATCGTCGCCATCTTGCGTCACTCCAGGAGTGTGTGGCCGGATGATAGCGGACAACGCCGTGGCCAGTCCGCGCCGGCCGTCCGGGCTCGGTCTCCGGCCGGCGCTAGCTGATGCGGTCTTCACAGAGGAAGGGCACGCCATCGGGGCCGACGTGGTAGGGGTACGTCCGGCCGCCGGCCTCAATCCGCACGAGCGCGCCCTCCTGGAGGGCCTGCGCGTAGAGTATTCCCGGCTGCGGGCAGCCCATGGCGCTGTCGTTCCAGGTAACGAAGGCCGCCTCGACGAGCCGTACCGCGGACGGCGCAATCGCCAGCCGGGCGGCGAGGTCGGCGGTAGCCGTGGCTGCGTAGGCGGCGAGCCTCGGGTCGAGGTTCGACTGGGCGGGCGGGCTTGGGGTTGGATCCGGGGTCGTCACAGGTGTCACGTCCGGGGTTGAGGTCCGGGTTGGCGTTGGGATTGGAGGCGTGGCCGTCGCCACCGGCGAAGGTGAGGGCGTGGGCGAGCCGGGTGATTGCGGCGTAGACGTGCTTGCCGTTGGCGAGAGCGTCGCCGCGCTGGTCGCGCCCTCCCCGGCCGTCGTGGGCGTCGCGGTCGCGGCCCCGCTGGCAGACGGCGGACCCGCCTCGTCACCGCTGCCACAGCCCGCAACCAGGCCAACCGCGCTAACGAGGAACAGAGCGCCCAGCCATCGGATCACGAGCCACCTCACGTCAATTGTAGCCGCGGCCCACCGGGGCCGCCTACTCGCGTGCCCCGCCAGAGCACGCCTTCCCCCGCCCGGACTGCTACAGTCACACCGCACAACCACCGAAAAGGACACCCCATGATCGGCACCGAACAGTTCGATAGCTTCATCAGCGAGCACCGCTGGTGCGTCGTCACCAGCCTGCGGAAGGATGGCACGGCCTCCAGCTCGGTCAACGCCTATGCCCGCGATGGCGACCAGCTCATCATCAGCACCCAGGGCCACCGCCTGAAGGCGAAGACCCTGCGACGCGACCCGCGGATCACCGTCTGCGTCATCAGCAACGGCGAACCGTTCAACTTCGTCAGTGTCGAGGGCACGTGCGAGGTCCAGGACCAGGGGATAACCGCCGCCACCCGCGCCGTCTTCGCGAACATCGCCGCCACCGGCTACAAGGAGCCGGAGAACCTCGAACAGTGGATGAAGGAGCAGGGGCGCGTCATCCTCCGCGTCACGGCGGCGCGCGTCAGCGGGGTGATCCGTGGCTGAGCACGCTCATCGCCAGGAACGCCAGGGGGGCGAAGAGTCCCGAAAATCCATGTGGCCGTAGCGATGCTCTGGTTCGAGATAACGGCGAGCGCTCCGCCGGGCGATATCGACGCCGTCGCGGAGATCATGCGCGAGGCCGCGCCCGGCGGGGTCACGATCGAGGAGCCGGTCGATATCCTCGGCCCCGAAATGGGGTTCCGGGTGCGCGCCGGAGAGCCCGTGCGCGTCCGCATCTACCTGCCAGCCAGCGAGCTGGGGGCGATCCTCACGGAGCAGCTGCGCGTGCGGATGCACGCCGCTTTTCCGGCGGTCGAGCTGATCGCGAAACCGCTTTACGAAGAGGACTGGGCCGTCTCCTGGCGCGAATTCTTCGGCGTGGTCGATTACGGCGGGCGGGTCGTCATCGTCCCCACCTGGATCGAACACGAAGCAGCGCCGGGACAGCTCGCTATCCGGCTCGACCCAGGGCAGGCCTTCGGCACGGGCCACCACGAGACGACGCGCCTCTGTTTGGCGGCCCTGGAGACGTCCGTCACGCCGGGCATGCGCGTCCTCGATGTCGGCACCGGCTCGGGCGTGCTTTCGATCGCGGCGGCCCTCCTCGGCGCGGCCCGCGTCGAGGGCATCGATATCGACCCGATAGCGGCCGAAGTGGCTGTAACGAACATCAAGGCGAACGGGCTATCGGATGTCATCAACATCCGCGCCGGGACACTCACCGCCGCCACCGCCGGCGAGCATGGCCTCGTGGTCGCGAACATCAGCACCGACGCGAACATCGGCCTCGCCCCGGTCTTCGGCGAGGCCGTCGTCCCCGGCGGCACGCTGCTCCTCAGCGGCATCCTCGCCGCCGACGCCGGCCGCGTGACCGCCGCGATGGCCGCCCACGGCTTCACCCGGACGCGCCTCTCGGTCGAACGCGACTGGTGCCTGCTCGAGTTCCGGGCGGGCTAAAGGCTGAAGATCGGCCAATCCGACTCGAGCCCAAACATCAGGCGTCCGACCGACTCGTAACGCGGCAACGACTTAGAGGCGTGCTGGCTGAGCGTGTGGATGTCGCGAAACTGGCGATGGAGCGGATGGCCAGTGCGCACACCCGAGGTCCCGGCTGCGTTCCAGACGAGCTGGACCGCCCGGGCACTACCCTCGGCCGCGAAA
>JANMTH010000720.1:0-2366 GCA_031390305.1 Thermoflexaceae bacterium | reverse complement strand
CGTCCGCTTCCGCGTGCCATCCGATTGGCGGAGCATGCTCTTTGGATCGGAGATCGCCGACCTCTATCTCCAGCCTCACGCCGGAGGAGATGCCGCTCTCTTCCTCGCCCTGCTCAAGGGGCTTATCGAACGGAACGCCGTGGACCACAGGTTCATAGCCGCCCACACCACCGGCTGGGAAACCGTGGCGGCGGCCGCCAACGCCACGACCTGGGTCGAACTGACCTCGCGTGGCGGCGTCTCACGCGCGGAGATCGATAGCGCGGTCGAACTGATCGCCGCCTCCGAACGCGGGATCATGATGTGGGCGATGGGGCTCACCCATCACCTCAACGGCGTCGAGACGATTGCCGCCCTGGCGAACGTCGCCCTCGCCCGCGGCTGGGTCGGCAAGACCGGGGCGGGGCTTCTCCCCATTCGCGGGCACTCCAACGTCCAGGGCGTCGGCTCCGTGGGCATGGCGCCACAGCTCAAGGCTGAGTTCGCCCGCAAGCTCGACGAGCTCTACGGCATCACCGTGCCCGAGGACGCCGGCCAGGACACCTACGCCTCGATGGAGGCCGCCGCCGCCGGCCGCATTCGCGCCTCCTTCCAACTCGGCGGCAATCTCTTCGCCAGCAACCCCGAGAGGGCATGGGCCGCCGCCGCCCTCCGCTCGATCCCCCTCACCGTCTCCGTCACCACGAAGATGAACGAAGGCCACCTCCATGGCCGCGCGAAGACGATGCTCATCCTTCCCGCCCTCGCCCGCGACGAAGAGGAGCAAGCGACGACCCAGGAGTCGATGTTCAACTACGTCCGGCTCTCTGATGGCGGCGAACCGGCCGTGCGTGGCCTGATGCGCTCCGAAGTCGAGATCATCGCCGGGCTTGCGGAACGCGTTCTCCCTGCCGGCCGCTTCGATTGGACGGCGCTGCGCTCCCATCGCCATCTGCGCGAGCAGATCTCTCGCGCTGTCCCGGGCTACGCCAGGGCCGGCACCATCGACGCTACGAAGACCGAGTTCCAGGTCGAAGGCCGCACCTTCCACGAAACCGCGTTCAAAACGCCGGACGGCCGGGCCCACTTCCAGCCCACCGGCCTCCCCGCCTTCCTCCCCGCCGACGGCGAGTTCCGGCTGATGACGATCCGTTCCGAAGGCCAATTCAACACCGTCGTCTACGACGAGGAAGACCTCTACCGTGGAAACAGCCGCCGGGATGTCGTGATGCTCTCAGCCCAGGACGCACGCCGCCTGCGGGTGAACGAAGGCGACCTCTTGAAGGTCAGTTCGGAAGTCGGGAGCATGCTCGTTCACGCCGCGATTATCGACATCCGGCCGGGGAACGTGGCGATGTACTACCCCGAGGCGAACGCTATCGTCCCTCGCAAGCTCGATCCGCGTTCGAAGACGCCGGCCTTCAAGTCCGTCGCCGTGCGCGTCGAGAAGCCCTGACGGCTGGCCAGCGGACCGCGACGACACCAGGGCCTTCGCTGGGCCCGGACCACGCGGCCTTCGTGTCCGTCTCTCGGTAACAGGTCTCCTGAGGCATCACCTTTCCTTCGGTAACAATTCCTTTGAGGCAGATCGCGGCCTATCCGGCCGCCGGTGCGGGCGGTAGCATGCCCGGAAGCCCATGACCGTTGCCCGGCCCGGAAGATTCGCCTCGTACCCCCGGCCCGAAAAGCCGGTGCGGGGCACGTTCCTCCGCGCCCTCCGGCTCTTCCTCCCCCATCGCCGTTTGGCGCTCCTGCTGGTCGCGATCATCCTCCTCATCGCGGTCGCCGGGTTGGTCCCCGCCCTCCTCATCCGCGAGATCATCGACGACGCTTTCGCGGACGGCGATCGGGGGCGCCTCAACCTCCTGATCATCGCGATGGCCGGCTCCGTTTTCGTGATGGCGGTTGGCGGTGTCGCCCAGACGTTCCTCAGTCAGCGCATCGGCCAGGAGATCATGCTCGAACTCCGCCGGCGGCTCTATCGCCACCTTGGCGGCATGTCGATGCGCTGGTTCACGGCCAACCGCACCGGCGAGACCCTCTCCCGGATCAACAACGACGTCGCCGCTATCGAAGGCGTCGTGACCGAGACGATCAGCGGCATCGGCGCCAATATCGTGATCGCCGGCATCACCTTCGGCGTGATGCTCACGCTCGATTGGAAGCTCACCCTCTTCTGCGTCGTCCTCTTCCCGATCTTCCTCATCCCCGCCCGGATCGTTGGCCGCATGCAATGGCGCTACACACGCCAGATCCAGCAGGAGGTCGCGAGCCTGAACAGCCAGATGGAGGAGTCGCTCTCCGTGAGTGGCGCGCTCCTCACCAAGTCGTTCGGGCAGCAGCAACGCCAGGCCGCCGATTTCGACGCCATCGCCCGCCGAATCCGC
>JANMTH010000713.1:0-2353 GCA_031390305.1 Thermoflexaceae bacterium | reverse complement strand
AATCAGGAAGCACGACGACGGGCCCGACAATCTCCGCGGCGGGCGCCGGACGGCGGGATTTCAGGGTCACGGAGACGTCCGGGAGAAACACCCAACCGGTGTCCGTCTCGAGATGGCGCACCTCGGTTACGACACGGGCGATGGGATGGGACTCCAGGTAGCCCTTCAGTGCAAAGACCAACTCCGCCACAAGGGCGCCGTGGGATTCTGATGGCATGGCTTTCTCCACCACCTCGCCGTCCCAGAGTTCCCGGTACGGCTTGGTCTCGGGCTGCGAGATGAACTCTTCCAGCGACACGCGAGTACGGCTGATCATCGTTCTATCCTATCGCATTCACGAAGCATTCCTACGCATCGTGGAGCGTGGCGAAGAGCCGCTCCACGTCGATGCTGAATCCGGGGAGCACTGGCGCCGCGGAGAGGGTTTCTCCCGGCGCGACGAGGCGGGGCTCGGCGTCGCGCTCCCAGACGGTAATCTGTTCGTCTTCGGGGTCCACCACCCAGAGGAGGGTGACGCCGGCGCTCATGTAGCTGGCGATCCGGCGGGCGAGCTGGCCGGGGCGGTCGTCCGGCGAGAGCACTTCGATCGCGAAATCAGGAAGCACGACGACGGGCCCGACGATCTCCGCGGCGGGCGCCGGACGGCGGGATTTTAGGGTCACGGAGACGTCCGGGAGAAACACCCAACCGGTGTCCGTTTCCAGGTGCCGCAGTTCCGTGTCAACGGTCGCAATCGCATTCGCGCGAAGGTAGGTTCGCAGGTCTGTCGCGAACTCAATAACCAGGGCGCTATGTGAAGGATTGGGCATCGCTTTCTCCACGGCCTCGCCGTCCCAGAGTTCCCGGTACGGCTTCGTCTCGGGCAACGCGAGGAACTGCTGGAGCGAGACGCGGGTCCGTGTGCTCATCTCGCTATCCTAACGTAGTCGTGGGGCATCAGAGCGCCAGGCTCGCCGGGTTTTCGAGGACAGCCTGAATCTCCTTGATGAACCGCGCCCCCTCGGCGCCGTCGCTCACCCGATGGTCCGCACTCAGCGCCACCTTCATCACCTTGCCCGCTACCACCGCGCCGTCGCGTACGACTGCCTGATCGAGCACCGAGCCGACGCCAAGGATCGCGGCCTGGGGAGGCTTGATGATCCCGATGAGCGTCTCGACGCCGAAGGCGCCGAGGTTCGTAATCGAGAAGGTGCCTTCGGCGTACTCGTCCGCGCGGAGGTGGCCGCTCTTGGCCCGAGCGACGAGGTCTTTGCTCTCCTCCGCGATCCGGCCGAGCGATTTCTCGGCGCAATCGAGGATGGCGGGGGCGATCAGGCCTTCCTCCAGAGCGATCGCGATATCGACGTTCACGCGGGGGTGGAAGCGGAGGCCTTCATCGCTGAATTCGGCGTTGAACTTCGGGTGGCGGACGAGGGCGAGGGCACATGCCTTCACCACCATGTCGTTGATGCTCACGCGCTGCGTTTCGCTGGCGGCGGCGTTCACCTGCTCGCGGAAGGCGAGCGCGGCCGTCATATCGACATCCAGCGTCAGGTAGTAGTGGGGCTGTTGCTGCTTCGATTGCACCATCCGCCGGGCGATCGCCTGGCGCATGCGGCTGAGCGGCTCAACGCGCGAGACTTCGCCGAAGGCCTGGGCCGCTGGCCGGGCCGGCGCCGGACGTGGCGCCGGAGCGCCGACGGATTCGCCCTTGGCTGCCGGGGCATCTGGTGAGGGCGCTGCCGGCGCATCCGCCGAGGGGGGCGCTGGCTCGGGCTCGGGCGCGGGTTCGGCCGTGGCCGCCGGAGCGTCGGGCGAAGGCTCGGCGCCCGTCTCCGGTGCTCGCTTCGGAGCGTTCGACGGGCCCTCGTCCGCGGATGTTGGCGCTTCCTGACCGGCGGGCGCCGCCGATTGGGCGCGAACGGCGGCGTCGATATCACGCCGGAGGACGCGGCCGTCCGGCCCGCTGCCGGTAATGCCCGCGGGGTCGATGCCGGCGTCCTCGGCGATGCGCCGGGCAACGGGCGAGATCCGGACCCGAGTATCGCCCGTTGGTTCCGCCGCCGGTCGTGGCGCCGCCGTGCTGGCCGCCGCTTCATCGATCCGGCGCTCGGCGGGCTGGGCGAGGGGACGGCGTTCGGCGCCGGTCTCCGCTTCGACCGCTTCGTCGGCGCTCCCAAGCACGGCGATGACCTGGCCGACGGGGACGGTTTCGCCTTCCTGGACGACGAGCTTGCGGAGGATGCCAGATTCGAACGCTTCCAGTTCGACGGTTGCCTTGTCGGTTTCGATCTCCGCGAGGATGTCGCCGCGGTTCACCTGTTCGCCGAGCTGCTTTAGCCAGCGGACCAGGGTGCCTTCGGTCATGTCCGCG
>JANMTH010000712.1:0-3900 GCA_031390305.1 Thermoflexaceae bacterium | reverse complement strand
CACGGCGAGGCCCTGTGGCCGTCGTCCCTCGCCGCGGGGCCGCAGTGGGCGGTCAATCAGTGGCAGGTCGCGGGCGGGGGCTCCTACAAGGCCGTGGGCGTGGGCTCCGCGGTCACCGGGCACTCGGCTAACGCCGTGCTGCTCGACGACCTCGTGAAGGACGCCGAGGAGGCCCATTCGGAGACGCGGCGCAATGCGATCTGGGAGTGGTACAGGACCACGGCCTACACGCGCCTTGCCCCGGGCGGAGCCCGCGGCTCCGCCACCGCCGCCGCGCCCCGACGCCGTGCCCGTCTCCCACCAGCCGCCGCCGCCAGGCGCCGTTCCCCACATGCCCCGCCCCGCGGCCATCGCCGCGGGTCCGTGGGGTGCGACCACACGCTCGGAACCGGTGGCGGTCCACCGGCAGGCGCCGCCACCCCCGCCGCGCCCCGCCGTCCCGCCGCGGTCACCCTCGAAGCCTGTACGGGAGGTCGTCGGACAATGGGCTTCACATCGCCAGGCGGACATCCTCCTCTACCTTGGCGCCTTCATGCTCTCGGTGGCGGCGCTCATCTTCGTCTCCTTCCAGGGTGGAGCGATCCCCGGCTGGTCGAGGTTCGCCGTCCTCGTTACCTACACGGTGGGGTTCCTCGTCCTCGGCCTCTTCCTCAACCGCTGGGAGCGGGTGCGCGAAGCCGGCCCCGTCTTCCTCGGCCTGGGTGCGCTCCTCGTGCCGATCGCCTTCCTCTCCCTGCGTACACAGGTTCTCGCCCACGACCAACTGGCGAACGATGTCCTCTGGCTCTTCGGTTCCACGGGGAGCGGTGCGCTGTACACCCTGCTCGCCCTCCGCGGGTACGGACGCTACTACTACGCCCCGGCCGTCCCCGCCGGGCTTATCGCCTGGGGCGCCCTGGCATCCGTGCTCGGGCTGCCCTGGGAGTGGTTCGGCGCCTGGTACGTTCTGCTGGCCGCGGCCGCCTACGCTGGCGCCGCGACGAAGGGCACGTCCCTTGCCGGATGGATACGCGTCGGCGCGCTGGCCGCCGGTATCGTCGCGCTCGCCTACGCCCAGGGGGCGGCCGCCTGGTCCGACGAGCAAACCGGCCAGCTTCCCCTCGCCTACCTCCTGGCGACAGCAGGCATGGCCGCGGCGGCCTGGTTCCACTACACGGTCCCCCGCCTCGCCGTCCTGCCGCTCCTGGCCGCGGCAACGGCGATGGCCACCGGCTGGTCGGCGTTCGAACTCAGCCGCGAATGGCTCGGCCTCGGCATCGCGGTTGCCCTCTTCGGCTACCTGGTGACCGCGCACCTCGACCGGAAGGCGTTCGCGCGTGGTTGGGGCGCGCTCGCCCTGGCCAGCGGCGCCGCCCTCCTGATCGACGCCCATGCCGTCCAGCTCCCTGCCGGGGCCGAGCGCGAGGCGCTCCCGATCGCCCACGGCCTCGCCCTTGTGGCGACGGCGGCGGCGTTCATCCGCTGGCGCTTTGCCTGGCCGGAAGCGGCCGCCATCCTCCCCGCCTCGATCGCCGCTACCGCAGGTTCGATCGCCTGGGTCGCCCTGGATATCGACCCGGAGTGGTACGGCCTCTTCATTGCGGGCGCGGGAGCTGGCTACGCCGTCAACCTCCACTTCAACCCGGACGGCGCGCTGACGTGGAAGGGCCTCGCCCTCGCGGGCTGGGTCTTTGGCGCTGGCTGGGCGCTGGTGGCGGCAGGATTCCCGGACACTTCCCACGCCCCGCTCCCCGCAACCTTCGCCGTCGCCACCGCCGGGCTGGCGCTAAGCTTCGCCCGCTGGCGCTATAGCTGGCGCGAAGCCGCGGCCGTTCTCCCGCTCGCCGTTTCCGCCACCGCTCTCTCGCTCGGCTGGGCACGATTCGACCTCGATCCGGAATGGTGGCCGGCCTTCCTCGCCGCCGCTGGCTTCGGTTACGCCCTCCACGCCCACTTCGATGCTCCACGAGTTCGCGAATGGCAGTTGCCCGCGCTCACCGCCTGGGTCGCCGCCGCTACGGCCGCTCACATCATGGCGTTCCAACCCGAAAGCGACCGCTACGCGCTACCGCTGGCCTATGGCCTCGGCCTCGCCGGCCTCGGCGCCAGCTTCGCCCGCTGGCGTTTCACCTGGGTCGAAGCCGCCGCCATCCTGCCGGGCGCGGCCAGCGCGACCGCGATCGCGTTCTGCTGGGCGCGCTTCGACCTCCAGCCGGAGTGGTGGGGCGCGTTTGTTGCCGCGGCCGGGCTGGGGTACCTCGCCTGCGCCCACTTCAACGCGGCGCGTGCAGCGGGCTGGCAGATGGGTGCGCTCGCCGCCTTCGGGATCGGCCTTGTCCTCGTCCACACTACGGTCCTCGAATTCGGCGCTGAGCGAGCGGCGCTGCCCGTGACCTACGCCGTCGCCCTCGCCGGGCTCGTCGCCAGCTTCGTCCGCTGGCGGTTTGATTGGCGCCAGGGAGCGCTCCTCCTTCCGATCACCACGTCGCTCACCGGGATCACGATCGGCTGGGCCGCCTGGGACCTGGACCGCGAGTGGTACCCGGTCTTCTCCGCCAGCTCGGGGGCCTGGTACCTGGTGTTCGCCCACTTCGACGGCGCGGGCTACACCCTGCGCTGGCAGCGCGTCGCCATCGCCGCCTGGGCCGCCGCTCTCGGCGGCGGCCAGCTCGCTACCATCGCGCGGGACTCCGCGGCCGCGGCGCTCCCGGCTACCTACGCGGCCGTCGCAGCGGGGCTGGCGGGTGGCTTCATCCGCTGGCGCTTCCAGTGGCGCGAAGGAGCGGCCCTCGTCCCGGTGGCGGTCGTCGCCCTCGGCGCCGCCATCCTCTGGGCGGCGGCTGATATGCCCCTCGAATGGCTGATGGCCTGGACTTCGGGCGCCGGACTTGGCTACTTCGCCTTCGCTCACTTCGACCCCGAGTATCGACTCCGTTGGCGCCAGGGCGTCCTCGTCTCCGGGGCCATCGGGTTGCTGGTGGCTCAGCTAGCGGCGCTGGCGGGGTTGGATGCGCAGGCCGACCGGGCGGCGGACCAGGTCGCCGCCTTCGCCGGGCTGGACGAGCGAGCGGTCCTTCCCGTGGTCTACGCGCTGGCGACGCTTTACGCGGCGGCCGATGGCCTGCGTTTCCGCGGCGAGGGGATCTTCGCCGCTCCGATCCTGGGCTCGCTGGCCGGGCTAACGACCCTCTGGGCCTTCGACGCTGGCCGCGAATGGTGGGGCATCCCGGCCCTCGGCGTTGCCGCTGGCATGGTCCTGAGCGCCCGCGTCTGGCCACGCGCCGGGATGCCCGCCGCCGCCGCAATGGCCTTCGCCGTTATCCTGGCGGCGGGAGCGGCGGTGATCGCGCTGCCCGTGCACTTCGGCCAACCGCGCTTCGGACTCGCCAGCCAGTCCATCACCGCCGCCATCATCGCCTTCGCCGCCTGGCGCACCGCGGGCATGCTCGTGCCGTTTCCCGACGGGCGCGAGCGCCGCGAGCTGACTTCGCCCGAGCGAACGGCCCTGCTCTTCGCGGCCGTCGCCTTCTTCCTTGGCGCCTTCGGTTCGCTCAACGCGACGCTCGGCATCGAGGACGCCGAGCGCACCTGGCTTTTCGCGGGCGCCGGCGCGCTGACCTGGGCGGCGCTCGTCCTCTTCGGCCGGCGGGACCGCGAATCGCTCTTCCTCGCGCTCACGCCGATCGCGTTGGCGGCCTTCACGCTCGCCGGCACGCTCGCGGTCGAACGGGCGGGCGCGGCGGCTATCGTCTTCGCCGCCGGAGCCGCGGGCCCCGCGCTCGCCTTCCGTTCCACCCGCCACTGGGCGCTGTGGAGCGTCGCCACGATCTTCGGCGCGCTCGCCCTCTGGTCGTTCTGGGAGTGGCGCGGGTGGGACCTCGCCTATCTGCCGATCGGCTACCTGGCCCTGGCGGCGGCCAC
>JANMTH010000696.1:0-8152 GCA_031390305.1 Thermoflexaceae bacterium | reverse complement strand
CCGGTTTGACGCAGAGGCGCGGAGGCCAGGAGAGGACGGATAGGGCGACAGCTTCCTTGCCGCGCTCAGGCCTTCGGGGGCCGGGTGATCGATTCCATGAACTTGCCAACCATCTCCGGGTTCATCCAGTTCCAGGGAGCTGAGGCGCCCTGGCGGATCCACTGGTCAAACTCTTTGGCGGCGTCGTTCGCCACCCCGCCAAGCTTGACGTTGGCGGCGACGAGGGCGCTGGCCGCCACGAAGAGTTCGCCCCAGCGTGCCAGTACGTCGGCATATTGGGCGCCGAACTCCAACGCGCTTTCGGACGGACCGAAGAATCCCTGTTGCCGTGCCATGGTCTGCCTCCGGGTGAGAGTGTGCCAGAGGAGCGCCGAACGCGCTTCGAACATTTGTGTTGACTTTCGCACAGGCGTTCTATTATGCTCTTTGCCACTACAGAACGGATGTCCTATTCATGATAAACCCCGTGCTCACCATCCTCTTCGACCTCTTCATCGTCGGTTCGGCGCTGACGATCGTAGCCTCGCTGGTTGCCGAGCAGTGGGCCATGCGCGAGCCGGCGGTGGGCCGTGTCCGGCGTGCGCGGCCCGTGGTAGTAGCGTCGCGGTCCAGGCGCGCGGGCCGCGCGCGCCGCGGGGCTCGCATCCACGCGGCGTGACTCCCGGCCGCAATTTCACCGTTGCCCTTCAGGGCTTCGTTGGGCCGCTCCGCTGGTCGCGGTAGGGGTCCGGCGCCGGACGGTCACGGCGAGCGAGGCTGCCTGACGCGGGGCATGGGGTGGACGGACTGTTCGGCAGCCTCGGCCTGGCAGCGGGGGCACCAGGCCGTGTGGCGGATGTCGTTCCCCTGGGGCGCCGAGCGAAGGCGGGTCCGGCACCTGTAGCAGGGACGTCCGGCGCGCCCATACACGTACATCTCAGGTCGCCGGGTGAGGTTGAAACGATTCGGCTTGCCGACGCTTGCCCGCAGCAGATGGCTGGCCGTGTCGATCAGGTGGAGGAGCATCGCGTCATCCAGTTCCCGAATCAGGTTCCAGGGATTGAGCCCGCAGCGAAAGAGCGTCTCGTTCTTCCAGATGTTGCCGACGCCGGCCATGACGCGCTGATCCATGATCGCGTCGCCGATCGTCAGGGCGGCGCGAGCGGGTTCGCGGAAGCTGGCGAGCACCGTGAGCGGGTCGAAGGCGTCGTCGAGCAGGTCCGGGCCGAGGCCCGCGATCGGAGGATGGAGGGCGAGGGCCCGCTCCTCGATCAGTTCGATTACGGGCGCGCTGAAGTTGACGACAATGGCGTCGCCGACATCGAGGACGAGGCGTGCCTCACGCTCTGGGCGGCGCCACGGCTCGCCCGGCCGGTAGACGTGCCACGTCCCGTACATGCGCAGGTGGCCACGCAGGGCGAGACCGTTGTCGAAGCTGATGAGCATGTTCTTGCCCTGTGAGCGAACGGCTGTGCAGGTAGCGCCCACGATCTTCTCGATGCGGGGGACGGCGCCGGGACCCTGGACGCGGGCGGCGACGATCGCTTTGCCAAGGAGCGCCGGACGCAAGGTTTCGGCGAAGCGGTAGAGGCTATCTCCTTCCGGCAAGGCTGGGCTCCTTCGATGGCTGGCGGTAGCTGAGCCCCCGGTAGCCCGGTGCGAAGCCGGCCCGCACAAACGCGGCGGCGGCGGGCGAACTCCCGGCCGGTTCGCCATCCAGTCTTTCTACCGCGAACGGCCGATTGGTCGCGGCGGCGTCGCGAGCGAAAGCGGCGATGGCGGCGGCGGCAACTACTTCGTCCTCGAAGGCGGGCAGGGTGACGGCGGCGCGCCCACCGCGCTCGAGGTAGAGCACGGGCGCCCCGTTCACGAGGACGACGCGCGCCCCCGCCGTCCGGGCGAGGGCCCGCCGCCCGGCTTCTTCGCGGCGGGGGAAGGGGATGATGGCGCCGTAAGGTTGGGCAGGGTCGGTGGCGGCGAGGATCAGCGCGGTTGGCTCATCTGGCGGGTCCCGTTGGGCACGGAGCCGTTCGACCGCGCCCGGGAGGGCGAACTGCGCGCCGCCCAAGCCCTCGATGAAGTATCCCCGGCGAACGCGTCCCGCCTCTTCCATCGCTTTAAGGACGGGATAGACGGTGGAGAAGCCGCCCGAGATGCCCTCGCAGGCGGCAGCTTCGCGAGTCACGACGCCGTACCGGTCGAGGAGCATGGAGGCGAGGGCGTGGGCCTGGGCAGTCGGCCGAACGGCGCCGAGGACGGCCGCCACCGGCCACCAGCGTCCCGCCGATTCGGGCGGGAGCGGGCTGCCGTTCCGGCGTGGCCCCTGGGCCTGGTGGCGGGGGTGGGCGAGCGCGCGTAGCGGCGCGAAGGTGTCGTTCGTGACGAGCCCCGCCCAGACCATCTCCCAGAGCGCTTCCAGGGCGGCCCTGGGGTGGGCCCGCGTTTCGCGGACGATATCGATGAAGAAGCTCGCGCCGCGGCGTTCGAGCACGGCCATGATCGTCGCCTGGAGTTCGCCAGCGGGTTCGCTGGAGGGGATGGGCGCGAGGCCAGCGAGGCGATCGCGCCGATAGAGAGCGATCTTCCCGTCGTCCCGCCCGAGGGTGCTCCGGCCGACCCAAACGACTTCGCCGGAGCCGCCCAACTCGTCCAGGAGGGACGGCTGGTAGCCGGGCACGCGCGCGGCGAGGATGTGAGATTCGAGGACGGAGGCGGGGAGTGGCAGGCCTTCGACCTGGGCGATGACCTCTCGCAGGCGCGCCGTACCGCCGCCGCCACCCGCTCCAACGCCGTGCCAGGCGGCGAGGAACCGGGCGTAGGCGTCGCCGGAGACGGGCTCGACATCCTTGCGCAGGCGCGCCAGAGAGCGGGAGCGGAGCATGCGGAGGACGTTCGCGTCGCACCATTCGCGCTCGCTGCCGCCGGGCCGGAAGTCCCCGTGGAGGAGCGTGCCGGCGGCGGCGAGCGTGCGCAGGCTCTCCGTGACGAACGAGACGGGCAGCGCCCAACGTTCCGCTGGATCGCGAGCGAGGAAAGGGCCGTGGGTGCGGGCGTAGCGACCGAGGAGCCCGTCCAGCGCGTCATCGGAGCGCCGGAGGAACGCTTCGGGGACACCGATAGGGGGCGAGACACCGAGTCCGTCGCGGTAGCGGCCGGAGTCTTCGGCCGGGATCCAGCGTTCTTCGCCGGCCACCCGGATCTGGCAGGCGCGGTGGGTGGCCTGAAGCTCCGAGAGCCACTCCGTGACCTGCGATGGGACGGTGACGCGGGCGCCGACTTCCGCTTCGGTCAGGTCACCAAGGCGCCGGAGCAGATCGTGAAGTTGGTCGGCGTTGCGGGCCTTGCGGCCGTCGGCGAGGGACTGAAGTTCGAGTTCTAGCTGGAGCAGGGCGTCCGGGTCGAGGAGCTCGCGCAGTTCGGCTTCGCCGAGGAGGTCGCGGAGGAGGTTGCGGTCGAGGGTAAGGGCCTGGGCGCGCCGTTCGGCCAGGGGTGCGTCACCTTCGTACATGTAGGCGGCGACATAATCGAAGAGGAGGGAGCGGGCGAAGGGCGAGGCCTCGGCTGTTTCGACGGGGACGATCCGGATCTCCCGGGAGCGGACCTGGCCAAGGATCTCGCGGAGCCCGGCGATATCGAAGACATCGCGCAGGCACTCGCGGTAGGTCTCGAGAATGATCGGGAACGAGCCGTAACGGCTGGCGACGGCGAGAAGGTTGGCTGAGCGTTGGCGTTGGAGCCAGAGTGGCGAGCGGACGCCCGGCCGCCGCCGGGGGAGGAGCAGTGCCCTCCCGGCGTTCTCGCGGAAGTGGGCGGCGAACAGCGGCGTATCGGCCAGGCGCTGGACGACGAGTTCCTCGACCTCCTCTGGCGAGGGGAAGAGCAGCTCCTCGGAGGGAGGGTCGTCGCCGCCGGAGAAGCGAACGGCGATGCCGTCGTCGCTCCACAGTGTCTGGATGTCGAAGCCGCTGCGCTCGCCGAGGACGGCCTCGATGGCCTGTGCCCACGGCGCGTGGACGCGCCCGCCGAAGGGCGTGAGGATGACGACGCGCCAGTCGCCGAGTTCGTCGCGGAATCGCTCGACGACGATCGTTCGGTCCGTCGGGAGGGCGCCGGTCGCGTCCTTTTCGTCGCCGAGGTAGGCGAGGAGGTTACGGGCGGCGAGTTCGTCGAGGTCGTGGTCGGTGGTGAGGCGCTCGATGGCCGCGCCTTCGTCGCGCATGGCGTCGAGTTCTCGGGTGAAGGCGCCGATGGCGCGCCCGAATTCGAGCGGGCGGCCAACGCCGTCGCCGCGCCAGAAGGGCATCTTGCCAGGCTCGCCCGGAGCGGGCGAAACGATCACCTGGTCGCGAGAGATCTGTTCGATGCGCCAGGTGGTGGCGCCGAGCATGAAGGTCTCGCCAGCGCGGCATTCGTAGACCATCTCCTCGTCGAGTTCGCCGACGCGGGGGCCGCCCTGGCCGAGGAAGACGCCGTACATCCCACGGTCCGGGATGGTGCCGGCGTTGAGGATGGCGATCGTTTTCGCGTCCCGCCGGGAGGAGAGGAGGTTCGCGTCGCGGTCCCAGATGATGCGCGGCTTGAGGTCGGCGAACTCGTCAGAGGGATATTGGCCGGAGAGCATTCCGAGGACGCTTTCGAACGCTTCGTGGGAGAGTCCGGCGAAGTTGTAGGAGCGTTTCACGAGGCGTTCGAGGCCATCGACGGTCCAGTCGTCGGCGGCGCAGGCGGCTACCACCTGCTGGGCGAGGACATCGAGCGGGTTCCTCGGTATTTCGGTGCGCTCGATCAGGCCGTCGCGCATCCGCCGCGTGACGACGGCGCATTCGAGCAGGTCGCCACGGAACTTGGGGAAGATGCGCCCCGTGCTGGGCGCGCCCACCTGGTGGCCGGCCCGCCCGATCCGCTGGAGTCCGCGGGCCACGGACTTCGGCGATTCGACCTGGACGACGAGATCAACGGCTCCCATATCGATGCCGAGTTCGAGCGAACTCGTGCAGACCAGGCCGGGGAGCATGCCGGCCTTCAGCCGCTCCTCGATCTCCACGCGCTGTTCGCGGGCGACGGAGCCGTGATGGGCGCGAAGCAGCTCTTCGCCCGCGATCTCGTTGATCCGGAGGGCGATGCGCTCGGCCAGGCGGCGGTTGTTGACGAAGATCAGCGTCGAACGGTGCTCGCGCACGAGCTTCAGGAGTTCGAGGTAGATAGACGGCCAGAGCGACGGCCCGCCTTCGTAGCCGGTGCCGTTGATGTGTTCGGCGGCCTGGTGCGTTCCCGAAAGGTCGGGACGGGTCATGTCCTCGACGGGAACGATGACCTTCAGGTCGAGCTCCTTCGAGGAGCCAGCGTCGGCGATCTCGACGGGCCGGTCGCCGCCCAGGTACTTCGCTATCTCGTCGAGGGGGCGTTGCGTCGCGGAGAGCCCGATTCGCTGGAATGGGCGGCCCGTGAGCGCTTCGAGGCGCTCCAGACTGAGTGAGAGGTGGGCCCCGCGCTTCGTTCCGGCCATCGTGTGAATCTCATCGATGATGACGGTGTCGACGGTCCGCAGGATCTCGCGGGAGCGGGAGGTGAGGAGGAGGTAGAGCGACTCCGGCGTGGTGATGAGGAGATCGGGCGGGTCGCGCCGAATGTCTTCCCGCTCGCGGGTGGGCGTATCGCCGGTGCGGGTGGCGACGGTGATGTCGGGCAGGGGCAGGCCCTGCCGGGCGGCGGCGATGCGAAGGCCGGCGAGCGGCGCGCGCAGGTTGCGCTCGACATCGTAGGAGAGCGCTTTGAGCGGCGAGATGTAGAGGACGCGGGCGCCGACGCGCTTGCGCCGGCCGC
This sequence comes from Thermoflexaceae bacterium, assembly GCA_031390305.1. Lineage (GTDB taxonomy): Bacteria > Chloroflexota > Dehalococcoidia > Tepidiformales > Tepidiformaceae > JANMTH01. The sequence goes on along the minus strand of JANMTH010000696.1, from coordinate 2,350 downwards.
GGCGGTCGAGGACGGTGCGGTCTTCGAGGTGCTGGCTCGAAAGCTGGTCGAGGCACCAGAGGAAGGCCGCGAGCGTCTTCCCGGAGCCGGTGGGCGCGAGAAGGAGGGTGTGGGCGCCAGTCGCTATTGCGGCCCAGCCCAGCTCCTGGGCGGGAGTGGGCGCGGCGAAGACATCGCGGAACCAGGAACGGGCGATCGGGCTGAAGCGTTCTAAGGACGAAGCGGGCGGCGCGGACATGCCCGGTATTGTGGCAGATCCGGCTGGAGCGAACGAATGTTCTTACGGCGCCGGTGTTTTCACTGGCGCCGCCCCTGGCGTTACTGGCGCTGGCGCTGCCGCCGGTGCTGGCGCCGGTATGGGGCGGTCCTGGTCGAGCGCGAAGCCGAAGGTGGGGCGTTCGTCGTCGCAGGGATGGATGGCCAGGCGGAAGATCGTCTGGTAGGGCACGAACACCTGAATGGGGTGGCTATGGTCCGGCTGGGTGGTGTGAAGGGCGACCCAAACATCGGAGACGCCGGAGATACCCTTCACATAATGCGTGATGCCATCGACAGTCAGGAGTTCGACGATCGGAGTGCCACAGTTTGCGGCGGCGCTGAACGAGGCGACGGATTGGGGCAGCACCTGTTCGAAGAAATGGCGGTCGAAGGGGAGGCCGGAGGGTCCCGCCTGGGGAAGCGGGGTAGCCGCGGCCGGGGCCGCGACGCCCGGTGGGAGGTAGATGACGCGAGAGGGCTGAGTCATGTCCAGAAAGGGTAACGCGCGGGGCCGGGGAATGTGAAACGAAGGGCGTTCGTTGAATGGCGAGGGCCGGTGCGGCGCCGTCGGGCGTCGCGGTTTTGTGCGGTAGTGCAGCGTGTCGGGCACGCCGAAGAGGGGCACCCGATTGACGGGGGCCCCTCTTGTAGGAACGGCGTGAGCGGGGACGCGCTCGCGCCTACTTCCGGCGGAAGGCGTAGGTGGCGCCAAGGCCACCGGTGACGGTGAGAAGGCCGCTAACGAGGAGGAGGGAGAGCAGTCCGTCGCCCTCCTGGGCCACGGCGAGGCCGCTGCCCGTCTTCGGCGCCTTGGGGATGATCGGGGTCGTCCCGGCGACCGTGTTGGAAGGCGCTGGCGCCGTGGGCTGGTTGTTTACCACCGGCGCCGGCGCCGGTGGCTGGGGTACGAAGACGATCACCGGTGGCTGCGGCACGAACACGATGGTCGGCGGCTGAGGGTTCCCGGTGGGGGTGGAAGACGTCGGAGGTGTCGGCGTCGTCTTGGGAGGCGTTGGCGTGGTGGTCGGAGGCGTTGGCGTGGTAGTAGGAGGCGTGGGTGTGGTGGTAGGCGGCGTTGGCGTGGTAGTAGGAGGCGTCGGTGTCGGGTCGGGGTCCGAGTCGTCGTCGTCGCCATCCGAGGTTCCGTCGCCGGTCGAATCGTCTCCGCCAGACGAGTCCTGGTCACCGTCGGAGTCGCCATCGTTGCTCGAGTCGTTGCCGCCAGACGAGTCGTCGTCGTCGTCGCCCGCGGAGTCGCCGTCGTTCGAGGAGTCGTTGCCACCGGACGAGTCCTTGTTGCCGTCGTCGGCGGCGGAGTCTCCATCATTGCTGGAATCGTTGCCGCCAGACGAGTCGTCGTCGCCAGCGTTGCCGCTCTCGTCGTCGTCACGGCCGTCGTCATCGCCGTTGTCGTCTTCGTTGTAGTGGCGGACGGGCTTGCCGTTGCTTTCGTCGTCCAGGTCGTCGCCGGCGAAGGCGGTGCCCGTGGTGGCGAAGCCGATGCCCGCGAGCACGGTGGCCGCCAGGGCGGTGCGGAGGGCGAAGCCAGCGAGCTGCCGGCGGCGTTCGTGGCCCGTGATGTCGGTGATCTTCATGTGAGTGTCCCCTTTCAGCGTGGCGCTTGGCCGATGAAAGAACGATAGGTCGCGGCGGTGGACGGCCGGTGGAGCGCTGGTGGCCGAAAAGCGTCCAGGGGGTGGATGGCGTTTCGATGCGGCGACGGCTGGTTCGCCTTAGACTGGGGCCACACTTCGGAGGCCGAACCATGCCCCAATCAACTGCCAACCAACCGTCACTCTTTAGTGAGGAGGCCCTCGGGAAGATCTCCCGCGCCGTCCACGCCTGGGAGGAGGGCCCGCTCGCGAAGACGCTTTCGCGCAACCCGGAGCGGGGCGCGGCGTTCAGCACGAGCAGCCTGCCCGTGCAGCGCCTCTACACGCCGCTCGATGTGGCGGGGATGGACTACGAACGCGACCTCGGGCTCCCGGGGGAGTACCCATTCACGCGCGGCGTCCAGACGACGATGTATCGCGGCCGCTACTGGACGATGCGCCAGTACGCCGGATTCGGGACGGCCGAGGAATCGAACCAG